>JAIPBX010000046.1 GCA_021738485.1 Bacteroidales bacterium
GATTTTGGATGTATTTATAAACCGCATCCATATGTGAACGGCTGTATGAAAAGGCTCCATATCCACTTTGCCATTCAAATCGATAATTTAGATAATTGGTTTCATTGAGCCATTTTGAAGCTTTTGATTTAACATTTTAAAATTACTAAAAAATTTGCAAATAGAATGTATATATCGTTCGTGCCTATGGCACTTAGGGTTTTAGGATATGCTTTTATCCCGGCTTGAAAACCGGGGTTACAAGATGAGTCGTGCCTGACGGCACTATAATACTTTTATATCCAATTTCCTTTATAAAATGCTGAACTTATTCGTTACCTGTTGTGATATTAGCTCAGCGAGAATGCCGATAGGCATGAACAATTTTGTAGCCCCGGATGATAGTCCGGGGTAAGAGGTTTTGTTTTGGTATTTGAATGCCGTAGGCATGGAACATATAGCCTTATCCTGGTTTGATTCCCGCAGGAAAGTGTGCTTGAACTTAGCAGATTCTTTTTCTGATTAAAATGAGGTTCCTTATGAAATTGTCCTGCTCCTTTTTAACTTTGGGGGATTGTTGCTTTCTAAAATAATGAATTTGTGAATATCAATAAAACATAGATTTATGAAAAAACTTAACTATTCAGCGGGAATATTCATTTTGTTTTTACTTATCAGTGCTATACCTTACAAAGTTGAGGCTTGCTACGCCATAGTGGCCGGAAAGGATGCCACAAAAGATGGCTCGGTGCTGGTCGCCCACAGCGAGCTAAACAAACCAAAAAATTGCTTTTTGAATTTTAGGGTAATCCCCCGTTTTGAACATGCCGATGATGATGTAATTCACCTTCAGTACGGCGCGACTTATCCGGACGTATCAGAAAGCTATTCCTACCTGTGGACCGAGAACTTCGGACTTGGTGGCAGCGATGCGGTGATGAATGAGCATGGTGTGGTTTGCGTCAGTGATGGAACGCCTACCAAGGAAACTTCCATAGAAGATTTGGTAAAATCCGGGCAAATAGAAGATGGCGGGGTAGGTTTTCGTATGCGGATTGAAGTTGCCCGAAGAGCCAAAACCGCACGGGAGGGTGTGAAAATCGTAGCTGATTTGGTGGAGCATTTTGGCTCACGCCATTCCATTCATTTTGTGATTGCCGATTCGGAGGAAGCCTGGATTATGGCTCTGCCCAAAGGGAAACAATGGGTTGCCCAGCGGGTGCCCGATGATAAGGTAGTGGTTCTCCCCAATGTGAATATCATCCAGGAGATTAATCCTGAAGATACGGCCAATTTCATGATGTCGGATAACCTGATTAGTTATGCCCGGGAAAAGGGATGGTACAACCCGGAGGAAGATGGCGAATTTAATTACAAGCGAGCCTACGGTAAGCTGAGATGGGTGGGTTGGTTTGAAGAGAAGTATGACACCGATCCCCGGTGGTGGCGAGGTTTATGGCTCGTTACCGGAGAGAGAACCGATCTTCCGCCCGAAGGTTATCTTCCGTTTGATGTGGAGCCTAAGAAAAAATTCGGCGTACAGGATTTCCGGGAAATTATGAGCGATCACATGGAAGGCACGAAATTCGACAAAACCAACGGGTATAAGAAAGGCGCTCCGCATGATTTTTTGGGTCCTCGTGAAGGGGCTATCTGCGACCAGCGCAACCAGGAAGTGGCCGTTTTTCAGCTTCGAAGCTGGATGCCCCCGGAAGTGGGCAGCGTGTATTGGCGCTCGACAGCAGCGATTTGTTCAAGCGTTTTGACGCCTTGGTATGCCGGAATAAACAGCGTTCCGGAAAGCTACCACATTGATGTGCCAGCCGAAAAGAATGTGCAAACGGATTTTCATTTCAATCCTCCGGCCGGAACCTATCAATATGATGAGGAAAAGGCTTTCTGGATATTTAATACCCTTGAAAACCTGGTGGATTTGAAGTACCGGAAAGATGTTAAAGTGGTCAAACCAGTTTGGAAAGAGTTTGAAGAAGAAGAGTTTAAAATGCAGGAAGAGATTGAGAAAAAGGCGCTGGAACTCTACAAGAAAGATCCTGAACTAAGCGCTATTTTCCTGACGAACTATTGCAGCGGGAAAGCATTACAGGCGGTAAAAAAAGCAAAAAAAATGGTGCATAAGCTTAGGAATAAGCATTATGGATATTAGGAAGGCTGTTTTTTTGAAACTTGATCATCCCGATTTCCCCACCGCACAACCCTTTTATCCCCTAAAGGGGAATCCACTGAAAGATAGATGGTTAAATGAATATTAACACATTAGTTTGATTTATAGATGTTTAAGGATGTGATATAATATTAATTGAAGTTTACTTTCTAAAAAGAATTAGGTTTAAGCCGGCCTGATTTTCTAAAAATGAAATACGTATCTTTGAAAAGATGGAAAAGGAAGATGACATACTCAGATTAATAAGAAAGACAATCAGGAAAACGGATCCTGAAGCTAAGGTAATTTTGTAGGGTTCAAGAGCGAGGGGCGATAATAAACAAGATTCTGATATAGATTTACTCATTTTATTAGATAAGGAAAAAATTACCAGGGCTGATGAAAAGCGAATTAAATATCCGCTTTATGATATTAAATTTGATACCGGAAAAATTATAAGTCCACTGGTTATTTCGAAATGGAAGTGGGAAAAAATACATCGCATTACCCCTTTGTATGAAAATGTGCAAAAAGAAGGGGTTTTATTATAGGGGATATATTCAAAATACCATTAGCATGAAATATTTTTTTATTACCGTTTTTTTGGGAGTTTTTCTAATGAGCAGTCAATCACAAAATCCGCAAGCCGAATTGGTTCTGGATAGCCAGGCCACTTTGGGCGAGGGCGCTATCTGGAATCATAAAACGGAAACTCTTTTATGGGTGGATATCGAAGAAGGAATTTTGAATGAATTTGACCCGGAAACAGCAGAAAACCGGTCGTTCGATATGAATCAGCGGATAGGCACTGTGGTTCCGGTGGATAAAGGTGGTGTGTTGGTGGCCCTGGAAGATGGAGTTTATGCTTTTGATTTGATGGAGGAGAAGCTGGAAAAAGTTGCGCATCCTGAAGAAGGTACGGAAAACATTCGCTATAATGACGGCAAATGCGATCCTGCCGGATGTTTTTGGATAGGCTCCATGGGATTGGATCAGAAAGAAGGACGAGCGGCCCTTTATCGTATCGATGGCGATTTTAGCTGGAAAAGGATGATTGATGATGTGACGATTTCCAACGGAATTGTATGGTCGCCGGACAAAACCAGGATGTATTACATCGATACACCCACCAGGAAAGTGATGGCTTATGATTATGACAACGAAACGGGGAAAGTAAGTAACCCTGAGGTGGCAGTTACTATTCCCGATAGTCTGGGTTATCCTGATGGCAGCACGATGGACAGCGAGGGGATGCTGTGGATAGCCATGTGGGACGGACAGGGTGTTACGCGCTGGAATCCTGAAACAGGAAAATTGTTGGAAAGAATTACTATTCCTGCACTCAATGTCACATCCTGTGCTTTTGGAGGGAAGAACCTGGAAACGCTATTTATTACTTCAGCCAAAGCCGGAATGAATGAAAAGCAATTGAAACGCTTTCCTGAATCCGGTGGCGTTTTTAAAGTAAAGCCCGGTGTGAAAGGGATGAAAGCGAATTTTTTCAGAACAAAGAAGACCGGAGAAAACTAATCGGACATTTTTTGGTTTAACTTACTGGCCTTATGGAAGTACCGTCACGAAGGCACGAAGACTCAAAGTAACACAAAGTAAAATAGTTTTTAATGGTAAATTATTGAGATACAATATTCCACAGTTTGGATATTTTTACTGCGAACCTTTAGTGATTTTATGTACCGACCCCAAAAAAATTAATCCCGGGAATTTTTTTTGTTTGCCATTTGATGGATATCATTTGTGCTGTAATAATGGACGCCTTTTTTGTCTTGCAGGGCCGCGGTAATCATGGCGTAAGCGAGCATCCACACAGGCGTGGGCTTGTGATTTTTCAATGGTCCGGGCAAAATTGCAGAGGCTGCTTTCATGGCCCCTAAAGATATTTTCTCTGCAATACGGGTTTCTTCGCGGTCGGGGTCTTCAAGAATAGAAGGCCGCATAATATGGAGGGCGGGCAGTTCCAATTTTTTGAGCTTTTCTTCCATATGTCCTTTGGTTTTCAGATAGAAAAAGGGAGAGCTTACTTTGGCGCCGATGCTGCTGATTACCGCAAACTGCTGTGCTTCTTGTAATTTGCTCCATTTAGCCAATTCAACCACATAATCATTATCTACTTTACTGAATTGCTCTTTTGAACCGGCTTTTTTCATAGTCGTACCCAGCGCACAAAACACATCGTGTACCTGCACCCCGGTGTTGAGTTGGTTTTCGAGGTCATCGAAATCAAGAATAATTTCAGTCACTTTGTTCAGATCAGCAAAGCCGGTAGATCGTCGATGGGCCACAATCACATTATCATAATGCGCGGATGCATTGAGCTGCCGCACAAGGTGGCGTCCTGTAGAGCCGGTTGCTCCGGCAACCAGTGCGTTCTTTTTTCTTCTTTTCATACAAATGCATAACAATAAAAGCAGCAACATGTTGCTGCACGTAATTATGGAGGGGAAAATTAGGAAACGTTTTTTTACTCATCGGTTTTTAATTCATCTATTCCCGGACGGATAAAATCGGGAGCTTCAGGGAACTTTTTGAGAACGCTATGCTCGATGTCGGTTAGTTGATTGATAAAATCAAGTCCGTCGTTCCCAAATTCAGGGAGGTTTCGAATGATACTCTCCCATGCTTTTCCAGATTCTTTCAATCCTTCCAGCACCATTTTGGCCGAGCCATTGGCATCATACATGCGATGCTCATCTTCGGAATTCATAGAGCCTCTTACAGCCCGGAAAATTTTGGCCGAAATCATGACATGATACCAGTTGATCACTTCAAAAGCCTCAATAATTTCGGGGTTTTTAAGACAATCGTCTTTTTCAGACAGACAGGTTTTATCCACATTTTCGGTAAACCAAATGCTGACATTTTTGGTATAGCTATTAGCTTTCGACATCAATGGCTCTTCCTTTGCCCTGGAGTCCTTTTTTTTCTCTTCTTTCAAAATATCTTCCCCCGGCTCTTCCAGGTCGACGCCCATGTCTTTGGCTATGAATTCTATCATCTGGAAGGTTTTGTTGAAGGAATTTTTCAATTGTTCAGCCAAATCCTCTTTGCCTGGTTTTTGTTCTTCGTCGTGCAATCCCATAGCTTCTTCATCGGCATAAAGGCGGCATTTGTCAGTAAACCTGCATCTCTCACACCACCGGTTACAATAGTTGTAGATGCCCGGAATGAAGTTGTCTTCATTGGGATGCCTGGGAAAGAGTTCTTCAGCAGTTGGAGGTTCTTTTTCGTTGGGGGCAATATTTTCCGATAAGACTTCTTGTCCGGTGTCGCAATATTCAAGAAACTGACACTCTTCGCAATTGCCATCGCAAAAATCCATGTGCCAGCCAAAGGGCACGTAGACCATTTCTTCATCCCATTCTTTTTTAAGGGCGTTGTAATGCAGCTCGTCCGGGGCTTTTTCGGGAACTTCGGGAAACAGGTGATAGGCCGTCCACAGTTTTTCTATTTCATCGATAAGGGTTTTTATTTGGCTTTGTGTAAGTTTTTCGGCGGGTGGTAGGTGACTGGAAGGAATTCCAAAAAGCTGGGCCAGGGTTTTGGTTTTTTCTTCCATGTTCCGTCCGGTATGGCCGAATTCCATAATTTCCTCGAATTCTTCCGGCGTTTTGGCGTCGTCGAGCGTTTTTTGAGCAGGGGCTTGTTTGGCAGCTTCCCTCATATCTTTGATTAATTGATTGATGTAGGTTTGCATATTCATATCAGGTAGAGTTTAGGTTAAGAATCTTTTTTTAGCCATTAAAAAATGAGAGCAAATCCGGGCTCCGAAAATTGGGTATCAATTTAATAAGAAATTTTAATATAAGCAAAAAAGTTTGTAAACCACCGAATTTATTCCTGCTTTTCTTTAATAAGGCTTGTTATTTTCTCCACAGTTTCCTTCGAACGGGCATAAATCCGCGGAAAGCTAGCGGAAAAGAAATAATTCATCTGAAAGCCAGCCTTAGGAAGTCCCGCCTCGTTCATGGCCTGTTATATCCGGTTGATGCCTGTTCCCAGCTTTTCGATGTAATCAGCCCGTAGAAACATTGCTGCCAGCAGGGGATTGCGGGTTGCGGTTTTTTCTGTGAGGTCCCGGGCGGACTCGAACCGCCGTGAATGGTTTTGCAGACCACCGCCTAGCCACTCGGCCACGGGACCGTTTATTTGCAGGGTGCAAAATTAACAATTATTTGCAAAAACAGATAATCCTAAGCTAAAAATTAAAATAAGAATGAAGCTTTTTTCTATAGGTCAAATCCTTTATCAGTTTACATCTTCACTACGGAGAGTGACACTGACATTGCCTACGACACCTCCTCCCAGGGGTGGGTTCATTTTGCTGATTTTTACCTCCGCATTGCCGGTTTCGGGAAACTTCGAGGCCAGTGATTTCAGTACACGCTGAGCTACATGCTCCAAAAGGTTGCTGCGTTTTTTCATTTCATCTTTTACCAGGTGATAGATTGCCTGATAATCGGAGGTGTCCTCCAGCTTATCGCTTTTTTGAGCTGTTGTGGTATCCACGTCAAAATATAAATTGACAATAAAATGCGTTCCGGTCATGGCTTCTTCTTTGAAACAACCGTGAT
Organism: Bacteroidales bacterium; assembly: GCA_021738485.1. Classification (GTDB taxonomy): domain Bacteria; phylum Bacteroidota; class Bacteroidia; order Bacteroidales; family JAIPAH01; genus JAIPAH01. The sequence continues at coordinate 6,730 of JAIPBX010000046.1, forward strand.
GCGCAAAAAACTTCATCTCTTCTATTGAAATGCGGGCCATTGTATTCTCCTTTTTAAAGTATCGTAACTCAAAAGTTTCAAATGAGTTCAAAATTTAAAATGCCTTCAAAGGTAGAGAGCGATTCCCTAATTGCAAAATTATTAATCAAGGATATTTTGGTAGTGTTGGTATCTTTCGTAAATCTTATTGACATACTGAAAAGGTTCTTCCCCGCGAGCATAGCCATAATGCACCACCGAATCACGGTAAAACTCCGGCTTGGATTTGCGGCGGAGATAATAGGCAACATTGTCGTTCCATTTTGAAGGGTCTTTGCCGTATTTTTTCGCCAGTCGCATGGCGTCCTTAACATGTGCCAGCCCTACGTTGTAGGAGGCAAGAATAAATTTCTTTCTTTCTTCGGGGTCTTTAATTTTGTTCTTAAACTGCTTATCCAGCCATTTAATATATTTAATACCGGCATTGATTTGCTCTTTTATTGAAGAAGAACTATCGATATTGAAACGGCGCATGGTTTGCGGCATCATCTGCATAATGCCATAAGCACCTGCCCATGAGTGGGCATTTTCGGAAAATTGAGATTCCTGATAAATCATAGATGCAAGCAAACGCCAGTCCCATCCCAGTTCTTTGGCTTCCTTTTTAATTATTTCATCATATTGAGAAAGACGGAGATTATTTAAAGAGTAATAAGCACTATGAAATATGCGTTTTGAGCGGGGATTTTTGAAGTACTTGTTATGCAATACGTTGGCATAATAGGATCCCTTAAAAGATTTTTGCCAGTCATTTATAGCCCTTTCTAAAGTATCATTTCCCTGTTTTACAGCCCAGGCTACATTTTGCGGGAAGCTTAGCGCTGTACGTGTATCAATGTCCTGATAATACCTCTGGTTGACTTTGGCTATATGTTCATCGGCGACCGTATAATTAATTTCACCGTTTGCAACCATTTTTATAAGTTGCTCTGTTGCCTGTCTTGCTTGAACTATATGAATACTGTCACCCATTTCCTCCATAAGATTTTTGAGGCGCGACACATAAGCGGAGTTTTTCTGCACATGGACTGTTTTGCCAAGAAGCTGGATGGGCGAACGAATCAGGTGCTTTTCCACCTCATCGTAGGTGCTCATATTTCGCCATCCTTCAGGTTTTCTCTGAATAAGCATTTGCCGGGTTTGATAATGCGGATTAATAAAATCTACCTGCTCTCTGCGTGAGAAGTTTATGGTCAGGTCCATGGCAATTAAATCTCCTTTGCCCTGATTAAGCTTGTGAATAGCTGTATCAATATTGTTTTCAGTAATAACCTTAAGTTTAACCCCAAGATGATTGGCCAGCTCTTTGGCACGCTCATATTGAAATCCCATTGGTGTTCCGCGATAGATAAAGTAGCTTGTGGAGTTATAATCTGTAATTGCAATCAGGGTATCCCGTTTAATGATCCTTTCCAGCCGGGATAAGTTGTCCTGCCCTGCATTACTGTTATTCCCGTCATTATTGTCGCTGAAATTACATGCGGAAATGACTATTACAATCATTAAGATGTAAATAAAAAAGTTTATTCGGTTTTTCAGTAACATATAAAATCTAAGATAGGCAAAAAAAAGTTAAATCCCAAAATTTTCTTTTATAGTGGGTGGTATGACAAGCACTACATAAATCATATTCAAAGGACTAAATAAAAACCTCAGACTTGATCTCCTGCCATGGTCATCGAAACAAGTCCGAGATAAAACAATAGAGTTACTGAGTATTTTTTCATAAGCTTAATTTTTTAGAACAGAGTTCCGGTTTCTCCTCCCGCCGGTTGAATGACTTCCGGTGTGTCGTTTCGTGGTGAATTAACCAATGTTGAAATCGGGTAATATTCCATTTTGTTTGAATCAAAGGGTTGCAACAGCTCTTTGATTTCTTTGGGGTTTTCGTTGTTTAACCACTCCTTTTCCGCATTGAAGGGTAAAATCACAGGCATCCGGTTGTGGATTTTTTTCATCATCGAATTTGGTTCGGTGGTGATGATGGTAAAGGTATTTAACTTCTCTCCCTCAATACTTTTCCAGCTTTCCCATAATCCTGCAAAAGCGAATAATTCATGGTTTTTAAGGAAGATGTAATGGGGTATTTTTCCTTCCGGGGTCTTTTTCCATTCAAAAAAACCATCGCTGATAACCAGGCAGCGTTTTCTTTTTAACGGGTTTTTGAAAGAGGCTTTCTGGTCGACCGTTTCGGCTTTGGCATTGATCATCTTATTGCCGATGGAAGGGTCTTTTGCCCAAAAGGGTACCAACCCCCATTTGAAAAAGCTGAGAGTATTGGGTTTTTGATTGGTAATGACCGCCTGCTCCTGTCCCGGAGCCGCATTGTAGCGGGGAACATATGGCGCTTCGCTTCCCGAGGTCTCAAAGCGCGCATTGATAGCTCTTTCTTCTTTGGTTAATGAAAATCTTCCGCACATAAGTTTGTAATTAATAAATTTTAAAATTACTACATTTTACCTGAAGTTGTAAAACGTGTATTTTTGTATAAACCAAAAGGAGACAAATTATGAAAAAGTATGCAATAATTCTTTCCGGAAACGGCGTATTCGATGGGGCCGAAATTCATGAATCAACCATGACCATGCTGGCTATTAAGAAACATGGTGGGGAGTATCAGATTTTTGCTCCTGACATTGAGCAGTACCACGTAATAAACCACATGACGGGGGAAGAGATGAATGAGAAAAGAAATGTCATGATTGAAGCTTCCCGCATAGCGAGGGGAGATATCAAGCCCATGAGTGATTACAATGAGAACGATTTTGATGCTTTGATTATGCCCGGTGGATTTGGGGCCGCTAAAAACTTATCCGATTTTGCTATCAAAGGACCGGATTGTAACGTTAACCCTGAGGTGGAAAAAGCCGTAAAGGACACGGTAGCTGCGGGCAAACCCGTGGGGGCTCTATGCATTTCGCCGGCGATTGTGGCCAAAGTGCTGGGCGATGTTCAGCTAACTATCGGTCAGGATCAGGATACTATTAAAGGCCTCGAAGCTATGGGCGCTCGTCACAAAAAGACCGATCACGGGGAAGTGGTAGTGGATGAAAAGTATAATGTTTTCACTACTCCATGCTATATGCTGGATGCCAATATTCTTCAGATTTGGGAAGGTGCTGAAAACGTGGTGAAGGCTATGAATGAGAAAATGAAGTAATATCCAAAGATATATCCCTCACCTCCTTTAAAGCCCGAGAGGGCAGTTCCCGGAGACGGGAGCGGGGGGTGAGGTTTTTTATTAACCCCAAACCCTCTACTTTAAAACAGGATAATTTCTTTTTTATACCTTACCATGAAATAATCATGTTGATCGTTATTACTTAAGTATACTCTCCACGGGTATTGTTTATAATGATTTCCCATCCAAAAATTGGCAACTAATTTTCAATTTTGAGCGTCAATGCAACCAAAAATAGTGAGGGTTTTTTTCTGGCAGACAAAGATTCATTAGCGCTCGTTAAGCTCTGTTATGAATTATTCGAGGATACCGAAAATCGAAAAGAGTAGGTGAATACATTTTAAAACAGATTATTATGAAATTAAAAGGATGGCTTGCAGTTGCATTGCTTTTTTTAGCAGCAAGTGCTTATTCACAAAATCACCATTTTGTTTTTTATGAGAGCTCAACAGGCTCCGGTACCATGTACAAAATAGCCTCACACGGAGGTCTGGGAAACAGAATAGACCATACTGACGGCTGGAGAAGTACGTGGACGGATATTGAGTATTACACAGCCGGCGGAAAAAATCTGATGTTATTCTATGAAAACTCATCAGGGTCGGCTGAAATGTTTGAAATTGCCGGAGATGGTGGTTTGGGGAATAGAGTAAATCAAACGAGCAGTTGGAGAAATTCGTGGACCGACATTGAATATTATAGCGTAAACGGTCACGATTTGATGCTGTTTTATCAGGGATCGACCGGTTCGGCAGCCATGTATAAGCTTGCCGATGATGGCGGCCTGGAGCGAAAAATAGGTGCCACAAACAATTGGCGAACGACCTGGACGGATATCGAATACTATCGCGCCGGCGGCAAAGATATGCTGTTGTTCTATGAAAGCTCCAATGGCTACGCAGCTATGTACGAAATAGCTGATAATGGCGGTTTGGGGAGAAAAGTTACTGAAACCAATAGCTGGCGGAAGACCTGGGCCGATATTGAGTATTACCGCGCCGGTGGCAAGGATATGATGTTGTTCTACGAAAAATCCACCGGTTCGGGTACTATGTATGAAATTGCCAACAGCGGGGGACTGGGAAGAAGAGTACAACATACGGATAGCTGGCGAAACTCATGGTCAGAGATTGAATATTACTCTACCGCCCACCAGGCCAAACGAAAACCCAATCCCATTCACGAGCTGAAGGAAGGGATAAGAAAAATAAAGAAAATAGGTAACTGATAGTTGGGTTTCTCCAATTTTTGGGGGGTTATGCGGGTTCTGGATCGTCAGGGCCCGTTTTTTAGTGAATTGTATAGTTTTTTGGCCGGCGTTTCTGTTTGCTGAGGCAGATGAATCTCAGAGAAAAGTATGGTCAACACACTACCGTTTGGTTATCAGACTCATTGAGTAATCGTCCGGGCTGCCTCATTTTTGCTGAATGCCATAGCGGTTTTTTTTCATTTTCTAATGCTTATTCGAAGCAATTGAAACCCTGTACCCCAAAACAAAAGATAAACCAGGGCAATTATCACATGAAGCTTATTTGAATAATGAATAACAGTAATCTCCTACTATTACTAAAGCAACACTGTGAAACGATAATCCATCCCCAAAATCAAAAAAGGTATTATGATGATTCTTTATTCCGGTTTTATTGGTTTAAACTAATGAGGCTATGCATTAACAAATAATTAAGATTGTCAATATGATAATAAAATAATATAACTGGACTAGATTCGTTTTCAATATACATTAAAGCATTTAATGACAATATTTTAATTAACGGATGCTTAAAATTAAAAATTATGAAAATGAAGAGTGTAATTTTTGTATTGGGAGCGCTATTTTTATTTAGTGCATGTGAAAAAGAAGAAAATTCAAGTTCTGATTCCGCTGTTTTGAATATAAGGTTAACCGATGCCCCGGCAAATTATGAAGAAGTATTGATTGATGTGGAAGAGGTAAGAATTCATGTTTCTTCAGATGAAGGCGAGGGGAACTGGCAGACCCTTGAAAATGTCAATACAGGAATTTACAACCTGCTTGAGTTTACAAATGGTGTGGATACCGTTTTGGCTCAAGAGGAGATGCCTGCAGGTACTATATCGCAAATGCGATTAGTTCTCGGCAGTGAAAACAGCATAAAAGTAAACGGCGAATACTACGATTTACAGACCCCGTCTGCTCAACAGTCCGGGTTAAAATTTAATGTTCACGCCGAGCTTACGCCCGGTTTAACATATGAAATGTGGATCGATTTTGATGCCGGTCGTTCTGTAGTTAAGCGTGGTAATGGTGAATATTTGCTCAAGCCGGTAATCAGGACGTATACCGAAGCTACCAGTGGGGCTGTTAAAGGAGTTGTGGAACCTGTTGAGGCTGATCCCTACATTATGGCTATTTCTGAGAATGATGACACTATAAGTACTTATGCCGATACGACGAGTGGGCAGTTTTTGATAGAAGGTCTTGAGCCGGGTGCTTATGATGTAGAATTTGAACCGGTTGATGATTTTACCGGCCAGACAGTAGAAGATGTGGATGTTTCAGTGGGGCAGGTTACTTCAATAGACACCATCACTTTTCAGTAGCGAAAAGTAAACATTCATTCTTAATCTTTAAGAAATCAAATAACTAAAATAAAGCCGGTTTTGTGTATTCTGCACAAAATTGGCTTTATTTATTTCACCAGAAGTTTTGTTTTACATACGAACAGGCGGGCGTTTAATTTAAAAGAGGTATTCAGGAGGTCAGAAAAATACATGATGATAGAAGTTCGATGTTTTAATTCTCTATTGAGAAGGCTCGAAAATATTGGCAGACCTAAAAAATCAAAAGCTAAAAGGAAATTATAAATACATATTTGAATTTTGAATAGATTTTACTTATATTTATAAAAACTTTTACAACCCCGTAAGTTGCTATCTCTTAATAAATCCAAATGACGTTGAGAGCATAACTGTTCTGAAAGATGGGGCCGATGTAGCTCGCTACGGGTCGCGGGGAGCCAACGGCGTGATTCTTATCAACACTAAGCAATCCTCGCCTGATGAATCCTTTCAATTAAGCTACAGGGGCGAAATGTCTCTAAACACCAATCCTTCGACTATCCCGGTTATGGAAGCCGATAAATTCGAAAGTCTCGTACGGGAGCGATACCCGAATAATGACACGGTCTTAAATCTGCTTGGGAATTCCAATACGCCATGGCAGGACAAAATTTTCCGGCAGGGAATCGGCCACAATCATCACCTGGGCGTTTCAGGGCAGATTAAAGCACTCTCTCTCCCTTTTAGAGCCTCTATAGGGTGACGACCAACAGGGAACCATCAATTCATCAAGCTTATCCCGAACGACTGCCTCATTACGATTTGCCCCGTCATTTTTTGATAATCACCTGAAAACCGATATCAACATGAAAGGGGTGTATATGGATAACAATAATCCTTTGCGGCTATTAATTCCGAAGGACTTATCAATCAGCTTGAACTTTATGCAAATTATGGAGAATCGGGCCGTCTAGCTACAAATTTCTTATTTGTATACGATAATGAGGCGAACAGAGGATATCCCAAAACATCTTCTTTAAGTACTGGGTTAACTTTCAGCATGTTAAACAATAGAATCGCCGGAAGCTTCAACTGGTATCAGCGCGAAACGGATAGATTGGCCACTTACCTGACAGTGATAAACAGAACAGTTACAAATAAAGGAGTGGAATTGAACCTCAACGGCTACCCTATACGTCAGAAGGACTTACAGTGGCGTGCAGGAATCAATCTGACTGCCAATACCAATAAGATTGAGTCACTGAATACCGAATCCCATAGCGAAACTTCACAGACATATGGAGCTGTTAAAGGAGGGGGAGTCAATGCGAGAGTGCTGATACTTAACCCGGGGCATGCTATTGGTTCGTATTACCTTTACGAGCAAAAATACGATAACAACGGGGAACCCATTGAAGGAGAATATGTGGATCAAAACGGCGATGGCGTCATAAATATTGAAGACAGACACATTTCTCAAAACGTATCACCGGATTTAGTACTCGGGTTCTATTCCGATTTCAATTACAAAAACTTTGAATTCAGTTTCGCGGGCAGAATATGGTCAGGCAATCATGTGTACAACAATGTGGGCTCCTATCACTCATCCTATGCAAATCTATATCATGAGGGTGGCTATCTGCAAAATCTGACAACGAACTATCAGCATTTTGATCAAAGACAGGTATTTTCCGATCATTACCTGGAAGATGCTTCTTTTCTTAAGATGGACCGGTTAACAATAGGATATAATGTGAAAAACCTTTACACAGGGATGAAGAATTTAAAAATTTACGGTTCGATACAGAATGTGTTTACAATCACCGATTACAAAGGCCTTGACCCTGAAGTGCCATCAGGGGTTGATTATTTGCAGTACCCCAGGCCAAGGGTGTTCAGATTGGGAGTCAAGGCAGACATATTCTGACAATCTGAATTGAAAGGGAATCATCGCTAATCAACAGGAAAATTGATTTTTAACCTAGTTTGCGAGTTGGGTTGAATCTTCGAGCCTTATCCAGATGATTTGCCTATCCCGCACTTCGTACGGGGCTAATACCGTTGAATTCCTTCCGGATTCTTTTGGGATTAAAAAGGGCTAATACTATTCAAACTTTGGCTGCACATCGTGTTGCTCTAAATATTCTTCAACTTTTCCGGTTTCTGAGGTATCTACATATTCACAAAAATCAATTTTTCTTATATGCTCCCATAGTTCGAAATTTTTGGAATTCTGCTGTGGCTCCTCACTGATAAGGAAGTATTTGCCTTGCTCGTGTTCCTGGTCAAGGGCTTTCATTAAAGATGTAAATTCCCAGAAATGGGTTTTACTTGTTTCAAACCTTTGGTTTAAATCCAACACTTTCCCGGCTACCGGAAATCCATTTTGACCGATAAAATTCACTTTAACCCTGTAAGGCAGGTTCTTTATTTCATTATGAGTTAAATCTTTATCAATATTTACACGTGATTGTATTCTCGGATACAAGGTTTTCTGCACCTTATTGTACAAGGCAGGTGCAAACTGTTCCCTTTTTTTCTTTTCAGGGATATGACCTACAAACTTTTGGAACAACTTGCCGAATATATCTGATGAAGGCTCTACATTAATGGGTGTAGCGTGTGAAAAGGTCAACAGATTTTGGCAATAGGTAGCCAAATAATCAATATAACGTTGGGTGAAGATATGCCCGGTTAGTTTTTCAATGTCCATCCCCAACTCGTCGGCTGCCTTTTCTTTATTGTGTTTTTTTACGGTATTATCAATGTTTTTCAATGAATCGGATAATAATCCGGCAGCCGCGCCTGGGAATAAATTTTTAATGACAGAAAGCTTTTCCTGGGAATAATCGAAAAAGACTTTCCCGTCGCCAATCATGAGCATTCCCACGCTCACCTTATCCCCGGTGAAGGAATTGATCATCGCGTATAATATGGAGTAAAAGGCTTTCATAACTTTGATTCTTGATGTTGTGTATAGATTTAATTTGTCTTCTGACTATTTTTATTAATGAAATCTTTAATAACTTTAATATCCTTTAGGATATCCATTAAAGCATTGCCTTTAGCAACAGTGTTTTTATTAAATAACTCTTCATAAGATTCTAAACGACTGTTTTTCAGATTTACCCCAATGACAGTGTTGTATGAATACTTTAAAGACAGTATTATATATTCTTTCTGTATTGTATTATTTTCAAAAAAGGAGGAATTACCTATTAATTGATTTATAACCACTTTATATAAGCTTATGTACTTTTGAACATGTAACAAAGAGTGGAAGGTTAAACCACCATGAGTTTTTGCAATTTCTTTTTCCTTGGGTATACTTCCTTTAGAATCAGGCTTATTCTTTAAGTCTTTAAATATCTTATTGATATTTTTGATACATTCAGCTGTGTATTCATTTTTATTGAACTCGTGAAGTTCTTCCAATCGATAATAAATAAACTCAAGATTTGAGTAATATTGCCCTCTTTCAAAAAGAAACTGACTGGTTTTTTGCTGCGATCGGAAAGAAAAATACACCAGTAAGGCTGACAATAATCCTACAAACGGGGATATAATAATGGCTATCGTCTCACTACTTTCAGGAATTTCAAAGAATGAAATCATTTGAATATAGTATTTTACCAAAAGAGGGGAAAGGATTATGACAATAACTAAGATTACTATCCACGTTACGGCAAGCTTGTTAATCCTGGAGCTATCTTCTGCATAGCGCCTTGGTTTTTTTAATGAGGCGGTTTTTTTATCCATTATTATATTTTTTAATCGATTTTCAATTTATCAATCTCTTTCATCAACCTGTCCGTTTCGGTGAGGGCCACTATGATTTTCTGGTAGTGGCGGATGTCGTCGAAGGAGAGCTGGCGGTCTTTGCGGTCTTTGAGCCATTTCTGGGCGGGCTGGTAGCCGCCGATGTAAAACTCCCACGCGAGTTGGGGAACCTGGCCGAAGTACTGGCTATCGTTAATCCACACCTTGCCGAGGTGGTTATCCGGGTCGGTGAGTTCGAAACCCGGACTGGTTTTAGTCATCTTGCGGGTGATGGTGTTGTCGCCGTCTTCCGGGTAGGTGGTGATGAACTGTTCGACCTTGTCGCTCTCGAGCAGGTGAATCCGGCGCAGTTCGCCGCCCAACGCCACGAGCTGCCAGAATTTTTCCACATCGGCAGGGTAGGGCACCCGCGGGAAATCGATTTTCAGAAACTCCTTGTACTTCTCGCGGTAGGTGGGCGAATGCAGCACGGCGTAGATGTAATCCAGGATATCGATAGGCGCTAACGTCCCTTCGGTAGCTTCTTTTTCGGGGGTGAAGGTTAAACTAAGCTTTTGGGCGATCTCATTGACGATTTTAGGGTTGAGATTGGGGGTGCGAGAAGTCGGAATTTCTATAGTTTGTTGATTGCTTTTTTCATTATAGAGATATAAAGGGAAAATCGAATTTTTATTATAGGCTGAAAATGTTTTATGACCTGCTATAATATTTGTGATATATCCACCCGTGTTCACATCATTTTGCTTCGGTAAAATTAGTGCTATATTATTGTATTTCAAATTCCCTAATACTTCATTTCTGGGGAATGCGAAGAATCCTTTTGATTTACCTGTATAATAAGAAAATCTAAAATCAAAAGGTCGATACAAAACCTTTATAAATGCTCCTTTATTAGCTAAGATATCGTTTTGGGCTGAATGAGATTTCCAGTCTCTTCCTTCAGTTTCAATTGAATATTTTTTCTGAAAATTTTCAATCTTCAATTCAGCCATATCAGTAACTACTTTTTCGATATCCTCTTTATCAAATTTTATTGTGATTGAGTCTTTTTCAGTAGTAAAGCCGTTTGAATAGCGTATAAAAATCTCTGTAATTTTAAATCCTCGTTTAAAAGCGTCTTTTCCCTCAAGACTACTCTTGATGAAAAAAAACTCTGGTTCTTTGGGTCTTATTTTTTTAAAAGTTAATGATTTAAGAGAATTTGATAATAATGCATTGTATTTATCGTCTCGATTTCCGGCGAGATCTTCTAGATATACCTTTGCTAGTTGTTTTTTACTACTAGTTTTTACAAACAGATTTACTGATACGCCTTGTTGAATGTCAAAAACGTTTTGGTCTGCTCTTCCATCTGGCCCTTTCTCCTTTTTTTTGGAATTTCCGTGTAAATCGATAATATAAATCTTATCAAAAGTTTCAAGGAGGTTTTTTCGCATTTGCCTGTGAATAATCCCATCCAAAAAGCTGTTATTGGAAATATAGGCCAAAACCCCTTCTCCATTTTTTTCTATGTAGTGTTGACCGTACCGGATAAATTTCAGATAATCATCAGATAGAGGTTGAATGTTTCTGTCATTTAATCCATTTTTATAATCTTTCATTAAATTTTGAATCCATTCCCCTTTATTCCGGGAGCTTACTGAGTACGGCGGATTTCCCAGCACCACCATCACGGGTGTATCGCGTTTGATGCGGTTGGCTTCATTGGCTTCGTTGGCCAGCCATTGGGCAAAGAGTGTTCCGGTGTCGGGGTGGTGCTCTTCGAGCGAGTTGGTGAGGTAAACCCTCAGGCGCTGGTTGCGCGTGGGCTTGTAGCCGGTTTCGTTAAGTAGCAGTTCCAGCTTCAGGTGGGCCATGGCATAGGAAGCCATGATCAATTCAAATCCGTTGATGCGGGGCAACAGATGCTGCTCCACGTAGTCGCTCCACATGCCCTGCTGGCCTTCGAAGCGCTGGTAGATGTTTTTCACGACTTCCGAAAGGAAAGTCCCCGTGCCGGCTGCCGGGTCGAGAATCTGTACCTTGTGCACGTCCTGCTCTAAGGTTTTGTATTTCCCCTTGTAGCGATAATCCGGGTTCTGGGATTTTACCTTCACTTTGGTTTTGGACGTATCCGCCAGGCCGTCCTTCAATCCGAACTCCTCTTTCAGGATGTCATCCACCGCCCTCACAATGAAATTAACCACGGGTTCGGGCGTATACCACACCCCGCGGGTTTTGCGTTGCTTCGGGTCGTAGATGCTGAGGAACGTTTCGTAGAAGTGAATCATCGGGTCGGTTTGCTGGGTGGCCTTGCCGAAATTTTCGAGCAGGGCGGCCACGTTGGTGGCCCGAAAAATATCGGCCAGGGCATCCACTACCCATTTGATGCGGTCGTCGAGGTCGTATCCGGCGATGTACTGGAAAAGCTTCCGCAGAAACGGGTTGGATTTGGGGATAAGTTCGGCGGCTTCCTGGCGGCTGAAATCTTCCAGCGTGGGGTCGTGCAGCCGCGCGGCAAACATCCCGTAGGCGATAGTCTGGGCGTAGATGTCGGCAAATTCTTTGGGGGTAATGTCGTGTATCAGGATGCGCTGGAAGTCGTGAAACTGGGCTTTGAGGGTGTTGTTTTCTATCTCCTGAACCACATCGGTTTGCTTCGGCGCTTCATCCTGTTGGAGGGCGTTATCAATAATATTGGCCAGCAAACGGGCCTTCCCCGCCATCATTCCAGCCAGTTTGCGGGAGCTTTTAATGGTGATACCTGAGTACGAACAAAACTCCTCAATAAAAAGGCGGAACTTCTCAAAGTTTTCGGTGATGGGTTTGATTTTGCCCTCGTCCCGTTCGCCAATCCGCACCGAAGTTATAAACTCCCCCTCGCGGTAAAGCCTGAAATCGAGGTAATCGGTAATGATGAGGTTATCCAGCGAAGCCCGGTAGCGGTCGAATTGCTCTTTATGTTTTTTGCTGGTAAGGTCTTCACCAATATCCTTGGCTTCGATATATCCGACAGGAATTTTGCCTTTGGTGAGGATATAATCCGGAGCGCCACATTCTATCCGGGCAGGTTCGTTAGTTATCATTACCCCGGGGCAAAGTTGTTTGAGTAAATCCTGCAGATCGCCGCGGTAGCTGTGTTCTCCTGAAAAGCCGGTTTTGTATCGTTTGTTGATGTTGGTGAGGTATTGTTGAATCATGGATAACTGTTAAACTGTTCTTCATTTAAAAAATAGCAAAAAGGCAAAGGGGCTTGCCGGTATTGCGCTGCTTTCGCATACGTCCCGCCCCCTTCCGCCCCAAGGCAATTGGCGTTTCTTAGGCGCGCCACCGGCTATGACAAATATAGGATTTTTTTGAATGAATAAGGTTATTTGCTTTGAAGTTTGGAACAGGTAAACCGTTAGGGTCCCGCCCGGTAAGATTTAGTAATTAAAGTTTCGCTTTTCTTATAGAATTTCCTCAGCATTTTTGCTTTGCAGTCAAAAAAAACAATGACAGCCTTTTAACCTTCCTTAATGAGGGGCTTTCACTCGTAATGGCCGATGGAACTTTCAGAAGACTTCGAACAAAATGGTTTTCCAAGCTAAACCGGTTTCGTTTAGAAAATCTATTTTTGGTTTTGTGGATGAAAAAATGCCCGGAAGATTAACAGCGAAAACCGCATGCGGGCAAATCGAAAGAGCGGGACCTATGAAATGCCTTACCTTGAAGCTATTCTGAAACAGACAAAGGCGGCTTTAAAGAAAACTTATGATGGGATAGACTGTTTGATGATTATCTGGTTAAACCGATTGATAAAAATGAATTAATTAACAAGCTGGCCGGATTTTTGAATGGGGAACAAACCACCGAGAAGTAGCCTGGTTTATCATATTGAACGGATATAAAAGCCCTGCCGTTTTTCTTCCTTCTCCATTTATCAAACCCAGGTCGTACTATTACAAGCCAAGCGAGGGTCTATTCATCAGGATAATTAATGTTAATTTTTAGTAAGAAAGAAATAACATGAAAACATATCCATAGGTTGATTAGTTTTTATAATTTTAAGCATCTATTTTCTGAGGAACATGGGGCATCAAAAAATTTATTTTTCTTTTCTCTTTTTCTTATTGCTTGGTACTGTATCTGTGGGTGGTCAGGATACGCTGCATCCTGAGTTCCTTGGTCAAGACGACCTTACTGCGCGGGAGAAAGTAGAACAGCTATCCAATCTATGCTGGCAAAACCGTGAGAAAAATCCCGACAAGGCGATCGAATATGCGAAACTTGGCATTGAAATGGCCCAAAAGCACGATATTCAAAAGGCTTTACCTGAATTGCATAACTTTATTGGAGTGATATACCAGCATTATAAGTTTCAAATTGACAAAGCCATTCCCCATTATCACAAGGGATTACAAAAGAGCCTTCAAAACAATGATTCTATAGAGTTAGGCTATGTGTACAATAATCTTGGCGATGCTTTTTATAAGATAGGTAACGTACCTCTGGCGTCGGAATATGCGGAGAAGTCGATGAGTATCTTTAAAAAGATTGATGATAAAAGGGGAATTGCCTACAGCCATATTAATAAAGGGTATGTGAAACGCATTGACCAGGAGCTCGACTCTGCACTCCACTATTTCAACAAAGCTATAGAGCTGCGTAAAACATTTAATGATTCGGTGGGTATCGCTTCAGCGACCCTTGAAGTGGCGCGGACGTATAATGAAATGGGCCTCAGGGATGAGGCCATGAAGTACTTCAGAAAGTCACTGGAATTGCATGAACAAATCAATAACATTCAGTACACAGCCTATTCTCACCACGGTATTGGGGATGTCTATTTTCAGAGAAAGAGCTATGATTCTGCCATATCACACTACCGGCTATCTCTCCAATTGCATAAAGTAAAAGAAAATCCTTCAGGAGTAGTTAGTAATCTGCTTGGAATTGCCATGGTTTATGCCCATTCAGGGGATAGGATACAGGGAGAAGAGATGCTAAACCGGGCTTTGACAAAAGCCAAACAGGGAGGCCTCACCAGGAATATCCTGGATGTACTCCGAACAAAGGCAGATTTTTATGATTACCTGCAAGACTATAAAAAAGCTTCTGAGCATTACCGGCATTACATCCGCATTTATGATTCCCTGTATTCAGAGCAGCAATACCAAACCCTGCAGGAGATTAAGAACCGGTTCCAGATCACCGAAGAGCTAAGCCTGAAAGAAAAGGAACTAGATGCCAAACAAAACGAAAGAATATATTTTTTCATTATTATCATTCTCTTACTTTTATTGGCCGCAGGCTTAGTTATGCGCTATATAGCCAAAGAGAAAATGCGCCGCAGGCTTGTGGCTTCCAGCCAATCAAAAGACAAGGTCTTTTCCATTATCTCACACGACCTGAAAAGCCCGTTTAATGCTCTGATTGGTTTCAGTGAGGTGCTGGGGGAGGATCTGGAAGAAGGAGAGTATGATGATGCAAAGGAGCACGCACAGATCATTCACAGAACATCTAAAAATACCTTCGATTTAATCACAAACCTTCTCAACTGGGCACGGGCTCAAAGAGGGAAGATTCAACCCGATTTGGCTGATTTTGATGTAAGAGAACTGCTGGATGAGATTCATTCAATGTTGTCCAATATGGCTGAATCAAAGTCTATTGATATAGAAATTAACGCGGAGGCTTCCTTGCAGGCCTATGCCGATAAAAATCTGACCCGGACCATCCTGACCAATCTTGCAAACAATGCGTTGAAATTTACACACGCCAACGGTCTGATTATTCTGTCGGCGCGACGGGAACAGGATAAAGTTTTGGTTTCGGTAGCAGACAATGGAATAGGAATTCCGTCGGATACGCTCCCCAAATTGTTCCGCGAAAATGAATCCGTTACGACATGGGGAACCAACCGCGAAAAAGGCACGGGGCTGGGGTTGCTAGTGTGTAAAGAACTGGTGGAACTTCAGGGAGGAAAAATATGGGTGGAGTCTGAAGAAGACAAAGGCTCGACATTTTATTTTACAATTTTATTGGGGGAGTGAAGGAAGTGAGCTGCCTTTTTTCTTTCCTATCCCTTTATCAGGAATAGTCGTTTCATAATTTCCGGGTATTTCATACGGTTTTAATATTAACATAACCGATAGATTGAATGTATGGAATTAGAAAACTGTTTCTCTGTTCAACTATAAAAGCCTAATTTCGTTAAATATTCACGAATCTATTTAAACGAGGTATGAAATTGATAAAATGGACTTTGGCCGCGGTACTATTCATTGGCATTTCGAGCTGCAGTACCTTCCAGGAGAAAAATACGGAAGAGCTGGAAAAGGAAACGCTCAATTCGATGAAAACATGGTTTGAAGAAAGCGGGGTGGATGATGATGCTTTGCAGGAGAGCTTTGAGAGTTATTTTTCTGCCAACGGCATTATCGATCCTTCCGATTCGAAAGCCGACCAATATATGGATATCCTGGCATTTATGCAGAATCCCGGTGATTTTCCACCGCTTACCGATAAAAGAAAAGTTACCGGCATGATGGATGATCTTGGGATTAGCAGCCGTGATGTGCAGGATAAAAAGCATCTGGACTACTACTACGACTACTATATGAAAAACAAGGAAGCTGTGGATACGACCTCCACCTATTACGTTTTCGGGGCGACGATAGAAACCGTCAATAAAATCCCTAAACTTGGCAGCCCGGCACTGGTGGCGAAAACCCTGAAAAATCAGATGGACAAAGCGGATTTAAGAAAGGAGTTATATCAAAAAACTATTGTGATGTTTTTTTACTTCGATATGGCTATGCATCTGGCCGGTGAGTAAAGGTTTGTTTTTAAGTGAAATGATAACGGTTCACAAGTAACTTAGTTAATGTGGTGAGATTAAAGTGGAGCTTGATAGCCTTTTGGTTATAATGTAATTTCCATAGATTTCTCCCTGCGATACTTCGCTGCCGCTCAGTATCTTGGTCGAAACGACTCACAGGTAGAGGAAGACAAAGAAAAGGCCCGCAAAAAAATAATTCCATTCAAAATTTAGAACTAAAAATTCATAACTCTCACTTGTACTCCTTGGGTTTAATAAAACCTTTATTCATAAGAAGGCCATTCATCATGAGGGCGTGCATTTCATCTTCCCCGGGATATACGAATACATTGGCGATGTAGGAGACCATTTTTTTGATTCCTGTCACGATATCCTCGTTGTTGGCCATACCTCCCGTTAAAAGGATGCCATCCACATTGCCTTCTAAAACAGTTGCCATAGCGCCCACTTCTTTGGCTACCTGGTAGATGAGGCCTCTTTCGATTTTTTGTGCTTCCGGGTCTCCGTTACGGGCCTTCTCGTTGACCTCCTGGGCATTGTTGGTACCAAGATAAGCCACATACCCTCCTTTTCCTTTGATCATTTTTTTGATCTCTTTTAATGTGTATTCCCCGCTGTAGCACAATCGGGCAAGATCGCCGGCGGGAAGGGTTCCCGAGCGTTCGGGGGTGTAGGGCATAGCCGTCAAGCTAAGCAAAGAAAGGTTGATTACACAGCCTTTCTATAGGTATAAGGAAAAATGAATTTCTACCCATCGGGCAAAAACTCAGCAGTAAAATTACAAGTTTACTCGCGGAAACGGAAATTGAA
>JAIPBX010000047.1 GCA_021738485.1 Bacteroidales bacterium
TCGCCTGCGCCGAAAGGCTCATATCGCCGATTTCGTCGAGAAAAATCGTTCCCCCGTCGGCTTGCTCAAAATCCCCTTTTCTTTGCTTGACAGCCGAAGTAAACGATCCCTTTTCATGGCCAAACAGTTCGCTTTCGATCAGTTCGGAAGGGATAGCGGCGCAGTTGACTTCAATGAACGGCGCCCTGGCGCGCGGACTTTTTTCGTGGATTTGGCGGGCGACTAATTCTTTACCGGTGCCATTCTCCCCGGATATCAAAACGCGGGCATCCGTGGGGGCTACCTTGTCGATCATCTCCCTAACTTCCTGAAGTTTTGGCGATACTCCTATCATTTCATACTTCTTGCTGACCTTTTTTTTGAGAATTTTAGTCTCATTGAGAAGATGTGATTTATCCATGGCGTTCTTAATGGTCACCAACAAACGGTTCAAATCCAGGGGCTTCTCGAGGTAGTCGAAAGCTCCTTTTTTAATGCTCTCGACAGCGGTTTCTATAGTTCCATGTCCTGAAATCATGATGAAAGGGGCTTCCGTTACCTCCAAGCCTTTTGTGAGGATTTCCACTCCGTCCTTTTTGGGCATTTTAATGTCACATAATATGACATCGTACGGATTGGTATTTATTTTTTCCAGAGCCTCCACGCCATCAACTGCTTCCTCTACCTTATATTTTTCATATTCCAGGATTTCCCTGAGTGAGTTCCTTATGCTTTTTTCATCGTCGATAACCAGTACTTTTGCCATAACTTGTGGTAAATTTCAAAAATTCAACTAACAAATAAATCCAATTCATCAAATCCCAAAAAGTAAATAAACTCCAAAAGCCAAAATTCAAAACTTACTCCCAGAAGACTTTAATTCATGATTTTCAACTTCCTTATCCCTTCCCGAATGCTTTCTGAACTATAGGGAGAGCAGTTGAAGATCACGATATAATAAAAGTCCCCTTTAGGGGATTTAGAGGTTTGAAATTTGAATTTTATTCGTTTTTTCCTTTTCAAACCGGTTGCTTTTAACTCCTGTACCTGATCCACTTCCACAGCTCTTTGTAATCCACTTTTTTGCCATACATCAGAATACCGGTGCGGTATATCTTGCCTGCCAGCCATGTGGTAGCTATGAATCCCAAAATTAACAATATTACGGACAATGTCATATCGAATATCGGCACCCCAAACGGAATCCGGATCATCATAATAATAGGGGAGGTGAGCGGAATAATCGATAACCAGAACGATAACGGCCCTTCCGGGTTTTGCACTACGAACTGGGCGACGATAATCGATAAAATCAGTGGCACTGTAATGGGTAGCATGAATTGCTGAGTATCGGTTTCATTATCTACGGCCGAGCCAATGGCAGCAAAAAGAGCCGAATACATAAGGTATCCTCCCAGGAAAAAGAAAATGAAGCTACCGATGATCAGCGGAAAATTAATGGATTGGATCACGTCAAACACTTTATTCACCCGGGGATTGATTTCAGCCTTGTTAACCTGGTTCTGCATATTGTCCCCATTGTTCATGCCCAATTTGTTTGTCATCTGTTGGCTTTGCATGGCCATTTCCTGTTGCTGCCTGAAATCTATGGTATCGGAAAAAGCTGTTGTAAAGGCCATATAAATTCCGAAAGTTAACACTACCCATAATAATATCTGGGTGAGTCCCACCATTGCTATTCCGATGATTTTACCCATCATTAGCTGGAAGGGTCTTACCGAAGATATAATGACTTCTATGATGCGGCTTGTTTTTTCTTCAATCACTCCGCGCATCACCTGGCTTCCGAACATAAAGATAAAGAAGTAGATCACTATGGCTCCGAAAAATCCCACGGCAGTGGCCACTTCGGCATAGGATTTTTCTTCTTCTCCGCTTTTGTTGAGTTTGATAGAGCTGAATTTGATATCGGTGTTGATAGAGGCCAGGGTCTCCTGGTCAATACCTTCTGCCCGGAGTTTCAGTTTTTCCAGGCGTTTTTCCATAAGGGATTTCAGATGGCTTTTGACCTCCAGGGTGGGTTGGTTTGCTGAGTAAAGCGCCGCCGTCTCGGGAAGGGCTACTTCAGTTTTCGGAATGTATAAGATACCGTAGAGGTCCGAATCGGGGAGCGCTTTTTTGGCACTGTCCAGGTTTTCATTCATGAAAACAAAGTTGTAGGATTCGGAATCCTGGAAGGCGGGTTTGTATAATCCCGAATCATCGAAGATGCCGATTTTTTTGGCGTCACCACCTTGCATCTGGGCCAGGTAAATGGGAATGATAAAAAGGGAAGCCAGCAATATAGGTCCCAGGATGGTCATGACTACGAACGACCGTTTTTTTACCCTTGTCAGGTATTCGCGCTGTATGATAAGTGATACTTTACTCATAGTGATTTCGGTTTACTGGTTTTGCTGTACGTTTTTGATGAAAATGTCATTCATTGAAGGAATTACTTCGTTAAAGGAATGGATTTCCCCTATATCGGATAAATTTTGCACCAGTTTATTAGGAGACGTGGTCTTATCCATAATCTGGATTTTAACGTGGAGGAAATCGTCTTTGTTATGTTTCTCCAATAGTTTAAAATTGTTTCCCAAACTCGAAGGAAGATGCGCGTCCACATTTTTGAGATGGGCTGTAAATATGTTGGTGCTGTATTCCCGTTTCACTTCTTTCATAGGCCCGTCAAGTATTTTGCGGGCTTTATGAATCAGGGCAATATGATCGCACAATTCTTCCACGGAAGCCATATTATGCGTGGAGAAAATCACGGTAGCCCCTTCGTCCCTTATTTTCATTATCTCCTGCTTCAGGAGGTTGGCATTGATAGGGTCAAAACCACTGAAAGGTTCATCAAAAATCAGCAACCTGGGACGATGCAGCACAGTTGTGACAAACTGGATTTTTTGCTGCATGCCTTTGGACAGCTCTTCTACTTTTTTATCCCACCAATCAAATATCTCAAATTTCTGAAACCAGCTTTTGAGTTGATTATAAGCTTCCTGCTTGGGGACATTTTTAAGCCTGGCCAGATACATGGCTTGCTCGCCCACTTTCATTTTACGGTATAAGCCCCGCTCTTCGGGCAGATAACCGATGCGGGCCACATGATTTTGATTGAGCCTTTCGCCGTTAAGGTATACTTTGCCTTCATCCGGGGCGGTAATTTGGTTGATGATTCGTATGAGCGTGGTCTTTCCGGCGCCATTAGGCCCCAAAAGTCCGAAAATGCTCTGCTCGGGGACGTTGATGCTTACATCGTCCAGTGCTTTATGGTTGATATAGGTCTTGCTGACATTTTCAGCGGTTAATAGCTCCATGATATTACTTTTTTTCGTTAAAAAAAATGGATGTAATTATGTTCGCATTGATAAGTGATTTACCATGCGAAGTTATTACATCCATTTCCGTAAAAATTTTAAAAATTTTAAAAAATCATCACTGTCAGTTGCCGAAATATTCTTTCATCCTGTCAAAGAAACTTTTGTCTCTGGATGTAGGATTGGGTTCAAAGTTTTTGGATTGCTGCAATTTCTCCAGCATCTCTTTTTCTTCATCAGATAGCGTTTTGGGTGTCCATACGTTCACGTTCACTAACATGTCACCCCGTCCATGCCCGTTCACATCGGGCAGGCCTTTTCCTTTAAGACGTAATACTTTCCCGGCTTGCGTTCCTGCAGGGATTTTGATTTTCGCTTTACTCTCTATGGTAGGAACTTCAGACGTGGTTCCCAGGGCGGCTTCCGGGAAGCTGATATAAAGGTCATACAAGAGATTGTTTCCATCTCTGACCAATTGGGGGTGACTGGCCTCCTCCACGAGGATGATCAAATCGCCAGGGACACCTCCTCTGGCGGCAGCGTTTCCTTTCCCGCTTACGGTGAGCTGCATGCCTTCGGCTACTCCGGCCGGTATGTCAATCTTGAGGACTTCCTCATCCCGCACGATACCGTTACCATGACACACGTTACACTTGTTCTGGATAATCTGTCCTTCACCACCGCATGTCGGGCAGGTGGAAGTCGTTTGCATCTGGCCAAGGAAAGTATTGGTAACGCGGGTCACCTGCCCCATACCTTTACACGTAGGACAAGTGGAATAGGAAGAGCCGTCTTGGGCCCCTGAACCATTACAGGCCTTACATTGTACGTATTTGTTGACTTTAATTTTTTTCTCGGCGCCATTGGCTATCTCTTCAAGCGTGAGCTTTACTTTGATGCGTAAATTCGAGCCTCTGTTAACACGGCGACGACCTCGTGAATGACTTCTGGCACTTTCTCCAAAGCCACCACCAAAAGCGCCTCCGAAGGCGCCACCAAAGATGTCGCCGAATTGCTCGAAAATATCATCCATGCTCATGCCGCCACCAAAACCTTGGGCGCCAGCGCCAAAACCGCCGTCTTTAACGCCTTCGTGGCCAAACTGGTCGTATCGCTTACGTTTCTCTTCATTGCCTAAAACTTCGTAAGCTTCGGCAGCATCCTTAAATTTTTGCTCAGCCTCTTTATCATCAGGGTTTTTATCAGGATGGTATTTCAATGCCAATTTGCGATAGGCTTTTTTTATCTCATCCTGACTCGCATCCCGCGAGACTCCAAGTATTTCGTAGTAATCTTTCTTTGCCATTACAATACTCCGTTTTTAGTTGCCTACTACCACTTTGGCAAAACGGATTACTTTACCGTTAAGTTTATATCCCTTTTCCGTGGTATCGATAACTTTTCCTTTCATATCTTCCGATGGCGCAGGCATTTTTGTTATGGCCTCATGCTCATCGGTATTAAATTCCTTATTATTAGATTCAATCGGTTCCAGACCTTCCTGTTTCATGATCTTCCAGAATTTATCGGCGATCAATTCAATTCCTTCCTTAAACTTTTCCAGGTCCTGGTTTTCTTCATAGTACTGTTGAGCCCTTTCATAGTCATCCATAACCGGCAAAAGCTGCAGGATAATTTTTTCAGCCGCTGTTTTTGTCAATTCGGTTTTTTCACGGCTGGTACGCCGTCTGAAATTCTCGAATTCCGCATAAAGGCGAAGAAACTTATCTTTCTGCTCTTCAATTTTTTGATCCTGGTCTTTAACCTTAGCTTCTAACTCTTCAATTTTTTTCTGCTCTTTTGTCTTCTTACTTTTCTGCTCTTTTGTTTTCGAAGACTTTGTACTTTTCGAAGACTTATTATCTTTTTCTTTACTTTCCGCCTTTTGCGTACTCTCCTGTGTGGTATCTTTCTTCACCTCTTTTTCTCCGGTATCATTTGAGCCCCCCGATGGTTCGGATGTTCCTGAATTCTGCTGATCTTGTTGTTGCTTTTCGGACGACTCTGATTGTGATTGTTCTTTTTCGTAAGCTTGTTGATTCTGATTATTATCCTGGTCTAAAGTTTTACCCTCTTCAGATGTATTTGTCATAACGTAAAGTTCCTTCCTTTCAATTTAACGTACAATTCCTTCCTTCTTTTAAGCCAATATATTTCGCGTACCCCTTATCAAACAATTTGCCACAAACACTTTTCCCGACAAAATGTCATATTTTTATGGGATTAATTTTTTGTTTTATGTCAGCCTGCTAAACACGTATTAGATTATGAAGTTTAAAATGATTCGGTTAATTAATTATTCCGGTTATTCTATTCTTTCTATTTCAGCTCCAATAGCTTTTAATCGTTGATCAATATATTGATAACCCCTGTCTATTTGTTCAATATTACGTATAATGCTTTTCCCCTTGGCCGATAGCGCAGCTATAAGCAAAGCTACCCCGGCCCTGATATCCGGCGAAGTCATTTCAATCCCCCGCAGCCTGTTTTGATTACCCTGACCTATTACGGTAGCCCGGTGCGGGTCGCAAAGAATAATTTGAGCCCCCATATCAATGAGTTTATCCACGAAAAATAACCGGCTTTCAAACATTTTTTGGTGAATCAGCACCGCGCCTTTTGCCTGGGTTGCCACCACCAGGGCAATACTGATAAGGTCGGGAGTGAATCCGGGCCATGGAGCATCCGATATGGTCATTATCGATCCGTCAAAAAAGGCCTCTACCTCATAATTGTCGTGCTGTGGAATAAAAAGGTCCTCACCCTTTTGTTCAACTGTTATGCCCAATCTTTTAAAAGTTTTGGGAATATTACCCAACTGGAACATGTCCACATTTTTTAAAGTAAGGGCGGATTGGGTCATAGCCGCCATGCCAATAAAACTCCCTACCTCGATAAAGTCGGGCAATAGGGTGTGGGTAGTCCCATTCATAGATCTCACCCCTTCAATATAGAGTAAGTTGGAACCTATTCCTTTTATTTTCGCTCCCATGCTAACCAGCATATGGCAAAGTTGTGTGATATAGGGTTCACAGGCAGCATTGAAAATGGTCGTTTGCCCTTTGGCCATAACCGCTGCCATGATAATATTAGCTGTTCCGGTCACAGAAGCTTCATCCAGGAGCATGTAGCTACCCCGGAGGGCGGAGGCATGAAGTTTATACACTTGTTCCTCAGGAAAAAAGTCGATAGCAGCTCCCAGGTTTTGAAAACCGATAAGATGCGTGTCCAGACGCCTACGACCGATTTTGTCTCCCCCCGGTTTAGGCAGATAAGCCACACCAAATCGCGCCAGCATCGGGCCCAAAATCATTACCGAGCCTCTGAGCATACCTCCCTTTCGGAGAAAACTGTCGGAGAAAAGATAGTTCATATCAGGATTTTTGGCCTGAAAGGTGTAGGTATCTGTGTTTAACCTTTCAATGGTTACGCCCATTTCACTGAGAATGCCAATAAGCACGTTGACATCGTGAATATCGGGGATGTTATGGATAGTAACCTTTTCGTCGGTGAGCAGAGTGGCGCAAATAACCTGTAGCGCTTCATTTTTAGCGCCCTGCGGATGTATCTCTCCATGTAACCTGTTTCCTCCTCTTATCTCAAAAGCATTCATTCTTCATGGTTTTTAAACAGAAAAAGGGCAGCCTTCTTACATGATGACCGCCCTCTTCCATTTATGATATGTTTTATTGTTGCTGATTCCTGTTTTGGCGAAAGTAGGTTTTTTTCTGACGGGAGTCATTGCTGTTTCTTGAACGATTATCGCTTCTCTGCGAGCGGTGCCGCGAATCTCCCTGCTGTTTAGCGGGTTTCTTACGTTTGGTCCTGGCCAGGATTTCGCTTGTTGAATTTAGCGTTACGTCTTCAGGGATGCTTAATTTGCCGTCCGATAAATCCTGAAGATGTTTATCTATCAGTTCATCTGATACCGATTCGCGGTTCCAGTTCAGGTACAACTTCTTCAGGTGATTGGCAATAATCTTTATGAGAGCTTGTTTTTGCTCTCCTTCTTCAAATTCAATAGCTTTTTCAATAATCCGGGTAATATTTTTCCCGTATTGTCTGTATTTCAGGGGAGAGTCGCTATAGGGTAGCGGCTCAGGCTTGGCTACAAATTCTTCGTAGGAGGGTAGGGGATAGGGGGCATCCACATCCAGTTCAAAATTGGCGATGATATGCATATGGTCCCACAGTTTTCTTTTCACATCACCGCCTTCTTTGTGGCCATGTGCTTGCCCCATTATCTGAATTATAAAATGGCAAAAACGTGTTCTTTCATCACGGTCTTCAATGGTTTTAGCAAAACTGATTAATTTCTGGATATTCCTTCCATACTCTCTTATCACCAGTTTCTCGCGGGTGGTATTGTATTCAAGATTTTCTGTAATCATAATTTTAAAATTTATTTTTTGGAAATATTCCCAAAATGCGATTGTTTGGAGGAATATTCGATTAAAGCTCCTCTATTTCAAAGTGCAAATATACTAATTATTATTCTTTTATGACTTTTAAACGGGCAAATTTAAGCAATAAATTTTTTTGTCCGACCGAAGAAAAGAAAACTGTGGCTTTTTTGTTCGGCCCCTGGCCTTCCAGCGAGATAATCTCTCCAACGCCAAAGCGTTTGTGTTCTACCCTGGAACCCACCTGTAACTCATCGACACTCGAGGAATGGAAAGCGCCTTCTTCAGAGGATGCCGCTTTCTTTTTCTGGGGTTGATTTGTTGGGGGACCAGGAACCTTCTTGTACCCGGAAGGGCCTTTTTGAGATTTTGAGGACTCTTTCAGCGGCTTGTTCAGATGTTTACCGATTTCCGGTTTAAAGGGCTGGGCAAGGTATGCCGGCTCCATTTCATCCAGAAATCTTGATGGTTCGCTAAATAAAAGGTTGCCCCACTTGTAACGGCTTTCGGCGTATGAAAGGGTAGCCATTTTTTCTGCCCTTGTCAGAGCCACATAAAACAAGCGACGTTCCTCTTCCAGGTCTGCACGCGTGTTGAGCGCCTGCATGCTCGGGAAGAGATTTTCCTCGAGCCCTACGATAAAAACATAAGGAAATTCGAGACCTTTGGCAGCATGTATGGTCATAAGAGCCACTTTATCGCTGGAATTTTTATCTTCATCATCCTGGTCGGTTAAAAGAGCCACATCCTGCATGAACTCATCCAACGAACGGATAGAATTTTCCTGGCCCTCCGTTTCCCGCTCGCTAAACTCGTTGATAGCATTTAGCAGCTCTTCCACATTTTCAAAACGGTTAATGCCTTCGGGCGTCTTATCTTCGTTAAGCTGCTTAAGTATACCACTTACAGAAGCTATATGTTTAGCCAGTTCATAAGCGTTCTTTCGTTTTAGCTGGGCGGAAAAGCTCTCTATCATAGTAACAAAATCGTGAAGCCGGTTTCTAACGGTTCCACTGACATTTAAGCCATAAGTATTTGGGTGTTGGACAACCTCCCAGCTTGAAACCTCGAAGCGCTGGGCCTGGATGATGATTTTTTGTTGACTGGTTTTGCCTATACCCCGCGCCGGGTAGTTAACCACTCTGAACAAAGCTTCTTCATCATTAGGATTAATCACCAGCCGAAAATAGGCCAGCAGGTCTTTGATCTCTTTACGCTGATAAAATGACAGGCCCCCATAGATTTTATAAGAAATGTTTCGTTTGCGCAATGCCTCTTCCAGCGCCCGCGACTGTGCGTTGGTGCGGTATAAGATGGCAAAATCCTTGTTGGATACCTGGTTGTTCATTTTTGTCTCAAAAATGGAATGAGCTACCAGGGCTCCTTCTTCCGAATCGGAAGAAGCCTTTATTAAGGGAATCTTCTGACCTTCTTCATTGTCTGTCCATACTACCTTCTGTATCTGTTCTTTGTTTTTCGCAATAATACCGTTGGCCGCATTCACAATATTTTTCGTCGATCGGTAATTTTGCTCCAGCTTAAAAACCTTGACATCTTGATAATCCTTCTTAAAATTCAGGATATTTTCAATATTAGCTCCCCGGAATCCATAAATGCTTTGGGCATCGTCGCCTACCACACAAATATTTTCATCGTTTGCCGCCAGCTTCTTAACAATAAGATACTGGGCATGATTCGTATCCTGGTATTCATCCACCAGTATATATCTGAATTTATTCTGGTATTTGTAAAGCACTTCGGGAAAATCTCTCAGCAGAATATTTGTTTTGAACAGTAGATCGTCAAAATCCATAGCCTTTGATTGGAATAAGCGCTTATCATAGATCGAGAAAATTTTCCCAATAAAAGGTCTTCCTGCGGCTTTGTCAGCATCAACGATTTCAGGATTATTATTGTATTGTACTGAATCGATCAAATTATTTTTACTGGCCGAAATCCTCCCGAGGATAGAATTTACGGGATACGTTTTTTTGTCGAGTTGTAGTTCTTTGATGATAGATCGCAGGAGGCTTTTGGAATCATCGGTATCGTATATGGTGAAGTTGGAGGGATAGCCCAATAAATGCCCTTCTGACCTTAAAATGCGGGCAAAAACTGAGTGAAAGGTGCCCATCCATACACTTCTTGCTTCCGGGCCCACCAGCGAAGTTATTCGCTCTTTCATCTCGCGGGCGGCTTTATTGGTAAATGTCAGCGAGAGAATATTGAACGGATCTATTCCCTTCTGCAGCAAATAGGCAACACGAAACGTCAGCACACGGGTTTTTCCCGAGCCGGCCCCGGCAACCACCATTACAGGTCCATCCGTATGGGTTACCGCCTGTTGCTGCTCATTATTTAGGTATTTCAGGATATCTTCCACACGCGTAGTATTTTTCGGCAAAATTAATGAATCTTAAAATTTAATAGATTGTTCAAAGATGATTTACCCGACCTCATTGTAAGTAATAAATTATAGTTCGTGTATTATAGGAGTTGTGTCGTTTCGACATAAATAAACTTTTTATTTTCTCCCTGAAATTCTTAAAAAAATGGGTTTTACCTATTGGAATTATAAAATATAGTTGTATTTTTGCAGCCGCTTAAAGCTAGATATGCTAAAGTTATTGATTAGCAGAATCTGGAATAAGCCGGAGAAACCTGATAAGGTAAGACGGTTATAGGTTTCAGCCTTAAAGCTTACGGCGCTGGCCATTGTGGTTATCCTAGGTGATAAGGAAAACGTCTTCCCGCCTCAGGTATATTCTCCCTATGAATGTAAAATTTCATGGTACACTTAAGAAGTTATCATAGTTCTTGAATAAGCCCGGAAAGGGCAGTAAATAACTAATTACATTAATATATGCCGACAATACAACAGTTAGTTAGAAAAGGGCGTTACCAAACCACTGAGAAGAGTAAATCCAGAGCATTGGATGCTTGTCCTCAGCGTCGTGGCGTCTGTGTAAGGGTTTACACTACCACACCGAAGAAACCGAACTCAGCTATGCGTAAAGTAGCAAGAGTTCGGCTGACTAATAACAAGGAAGTAAATGCTTATATTCCGGGAGAAGGACACAATCTCCAGGAACACTCGATAGTCCTTATACGTGGAGGCAGGGTCAAAGACCTGCCGGGTGTGCGTTATCATATCGTGCGGGGCGCACTGGATACATCCGGTGTTGAAGACCGTAAGCAGCGCAGGTCGAAATATGGAACGAAAAGACCGAAGAAGAAATAGAATCGAAAAATAGTAAAGGACACTAATCAAGATGAGAAAAGGAAGACCGAAAAAAAGAATAATCCATCCTGATCCGCAGTATAATGATACGATGGTGACCAAGTTCGTGAACAACTTGATGCTGGATGGGCGTAAAGAAAAATCATTTAATATTTTTTACGCTGCTATTGATAAAGTGAGCCAACAAACTAACGAAGACGGGCTGGAAGTGTGGAAAAAAGCTTTGGCAAATATTACACCCTCAGTAGAGGTGAAAACGCGTCGTATCGGGGGTGCCACATTTCAGATTCCTTCTGAAATACGCCCCGCCCGTAAGCAAGCCATTGCCATGAAAAACCTTATAAAATATTCCCGTCAGCGTCACGAAAAAGCCATTGAGGATAGGCTGGCTGGTGAAATTGTAGCAGCATATAAGGAAGAAGGCAGTGCTTTTAAACGTAAAGAAGAAACGCACCGTATGGCGGATGCTAACAAAGCATTCTCCCATTTTAGATTTTAAATAAAGAGTAAAGAAAAAGAAGAGGAGTAGTACCAGAGATGGCTGAGAAATTACGAAATACCAGGAATATAGGAATTATGGCACATATTGATGCCGGTAAGACAACAACTACCGAGCGGATATTATATTATTCCGGCATCAATCATCGCATGGGCGAGGTCCATGAAGGTGCAGCCACTATGGACTGGATGGAACAGGAACAGGAGCGGGGTATTACTATCACTTCGGCGGCCACAACGGTGTTTTGGAGTTTGATGGAGCTCGATCACAAAGGCAAAGAATATAAGATCAATATTATAGATACACCAGGGCATGTCGATTTTACTGTCGAAGTGGAGCGATCGCTGAGAGTATTGGATGGTGCTATTGCTGTTTTCTGTGGCGTTGGAGGAGTGGAGCCCCAATCTGAAACGGTATGGAGACAAGCTGATAAATATAAAGTACCCAGACTTGGTTTTATTAATAAAATGGACCGGGTAGGAGCTGACTTTTTTGGCGTGATTGAACAAATGGATAAGCGGTTGCAGGCCAATCCTATTCCTTTACAACTACCTATCGGAAGTGAAGAAGACTTTCGCGGAATTGTAGACCTGATTAAGAACAAAGCTTATGAATGGGATGATAGTTCCAAGGGGATGAAAATTGTCGAAATTCCGGTCCCCGAGGATATGAAAGAGATGGTTGAGAATTACCGTAATCAGTTGATAGAAGGCGTGGCTGAGGAACGGGAAGATTTGTTCGAAAAATTCATGGAAGACCCGGCCTCTATTACTGAGGAAGAAATGCATGAGGCTATACGGCATGCTACGCTTGAGCGGCGTATTTCACCGGTTATGTGTGGATCAGCGTTTAAGAACAAAGGGGTACAGATGTTGCTGGACGCTGTTATCAGATACCTGCCAAGCCCCATGGAAGTGGACCACATGGAAGGAATAGATGTGAAGACGGAAGAGACACGATACGTGGCTCCCGATCCCAATGCGAAATTTACCGCACTGGCATTTAAAATTGCTACGGATCCTTACGTGGGAAGACTCGCCTTTCTTAGGGTATACTCAGGAGAGTTGAAGGCGGGTTCGTATGTTTTTAATGCGAGCACGGGTAAGAAAGAACGTATTAGTCGTATTATGCAGATGCACGCCAACAAACGAAATCCCCTGGATAGACTGGTGGCCGGTGATATAGCCGGTGTCGTAGGTTTTAAAACCATTCATACCGGCGATACCCTTTGTGAACAAGATGACCCTATCCTTCTCGAATCAATTGCCTTCCCCGAACCGGTGGTGAGTGTAGCTATTGAACCGAAGACCAAAGCCGACATGGATAAATTGGATACGGCTCTTGCCAAACTTGCAGAAGAAGACCCTACTTTTAAAGTACGAACGGATGACCAAAGCGGGCAGACTATCATCAGTGGAATGGGTGAGCTGCATATTGATGTGTTGCTCGATCGATTAAAGCGGGAATTCAATGTGGAGAGCAATCAAGGCGCTCCGCAGGTAACTTACAAGGAAGCTTTGGCGTCTTCATGTAAACATCACGAAGTTTACAAGAAACAAACCGGTGGTAGAGGTAAGTTTGCTGAAGTTTTTGTCGAAATCGGTCCAGCCGATGACCCCGATAGTGAAGGCCTGCAGTTTGAAAATGAAATTAAAGGCGGAAATATCCCGAAAGAATATATCCCGGCCGTAGAGAAAGGCTTTAAGGATTCGATGAATACCGGAACCTTAGCAGGATACCAATTAAAGAACATGAAGGTTCGGTTAATTGACGGAAACTATCATGATGTGGATTCTGATGCTCTTTCTTTTGAGGTTGTGGCTAAAATGGCATTCAAAAATGCCACTCGTAAGGTGGAGAAAATGCTTCTGGAACCGATTATGGATGTGGAAGTGCTTACACCCGAAGAGTATCTGGGGGATGTTACCAGCGATTTGAATAAGCGTCGGGCATCCGTGGAAAATGTGGGATCACGTGCCGGAGGAATACAGGTTATTAATGCAAAAGTTCCTCTTTCCGAGATGTTTGGTTATGTTACTTCGTTACGTACTATTACATCAGGACGGGCAACATCCTCTATGGAGTTTAGCTCTTACGAGCCTGCTCCGGCCCAGGTCAAAGAAGAAATTGTAACTAAAGCAGGATTTTAATATATAAATTGATTGTAAACATAAAACGAAATCAAAGTGAGTCAGAGGATAAGAATTAAACTGAAATCGTACGATCATAACTTAGTAGACAAATCGTCGCACAAAATTGTGAAGACGGTGAAATCTACCGGAGCTGTGGTTAATGGTCCAATACCGCTTCCAACGAAGAAAAGGATTTACACGGTTTTGCGTTCGCCATTTGTGAATAAAAAAGCGCGCGAACAATTTGAACTTTCATCGTACAAACGGCTGCTCGACATCTATAGCACCACGTCGAAAACAATCGACGCTCTGATGAAACTAGAGCTACCCAGTGGAGTGGAAGTGGAGATCAAAGTTTAAGTTATTAATCGTACGAAGCGGACCATCAAAAACTAGGAAAAATGTCAGGAATTATAGGGAAAAAAGTTGGAATGACCAGTATTTATGATGCCTCTGGTAGTCAAGTGCCATGCACGGTGATAGAAGCTGGTCCATGTGTTGTTACCCAGGTCAAAACTAAGCAAACCGATGGCTATGAAGCCATCCAGCTGGCTTATGATGAGAAAAGGGAAAAGAAGACCACAAAAGCCATGCAGGGACATTTCGCCAAGGCCAAGGTAACACCCAAACATGTCCTTGCCGAATTCACACGATTTGAAGAAAAAAAGGATTTCGGTGAAGTGGTAAACGTAGATGTATTTCAGGAAGGGGAATATGTTGATGTTATAGGCACCTCTAAGGGGAAAGGTTTTCAGGGAGGTATGAAACGTTATGGTTTTCATGGCGTCAATGACGCCACGCACGGCCAGCACGACCGTGAGCGTTCACCCGGAGCTATCGGAGCTTCTTCCGATCCTTCGCGGGTTTTTAAAGGGATGCGAATGGCCGGACGGACCGGAAATCAGCGCGTAAAAATGATAAACCTCCAGATTTTGAAGATCGTAAAAGAAAAAAATCTTATCGTTGTAAAAGGTTCTGTACCTGGCGCAAAAGGATCATATATAATCGTAGAAAGATGGAAATAGAAGTATATAACATTCAAGGACAGAAGACCGATAAAAAGGTTACGCTTAACGACCAGGTGTTTGGTATTGAACCCAATCAACATGCAATCTACATGGATACCAGACAATATATGGCTAATCAGCGTAAAGGGACTCATAACACGAAAGAGCGTAATGCTATCAAAGGGAGTACGGCGAAGATCAAACGGCAAAAAGGCACAGGAACTGCTCGTTCCGGGTCCATTAAATCACCCATATTTCGCGGTGGTGGCAGAATTTTTGGTCCCCGGCCGAGAGATTACAGCTTTCGCCTGAACAAAAAAATTAAACGGTTAGCACGGCGTTCGGCATTATCGGCCAAAGCCCGCGATGGCGAATTGGTTGTCGTGGAGGATTTCCAACTCGATAAGGTGAAGACCAAGGAGTTTTATAATATCCTCAGGAATTTGCAGGTGGACAAAAATAAGGTGACCTTTATTGTCCCCGAAATAGACCAGAACCTGGCGTTATCATCGCGAAACGTTAGCCTGACCAGAGTGAGAAGAGCCGACAGCCTGAATACCTACGATATTTTGGATAACAAAAAATTGGTAGTGGCTGAAAGTTCGGTGGGTAAAATTGAAGAGCTCTTAGCCAAATAATTATAAAATAAGCAACGATGAGCACAATAATAAAGCCGATAATTACTGAAAAGTTGACAGCTGTTACTGAAGAGTTTCCTAACAGATATGGGTTTGTAGTGAACCGCAACGCCAATAAGCTTCAGATTAAAGAAGCTGTCGAGGACTTATACGATGTAACGGTAGTCAAAGTGAATACAATGAACTATACCGGTAAAAATCATAGCCGTTTTACGAAAAGCGGACTGATTACCGGACGTTCCAATGCGTATAAAAAAGCTATAGTTACATTAGAGGAAGGTGAAATAATTGATTTTTACAGCAATATTTAGATAAATGGCTTTAAAGAAATACAAACCAACAACATCAAGTCAACGCTACAAGCTTATTAGTGCTTTTGTCGAGGTTACTACCTCCAAGCCCGAAAAAAGCTTGCTAGCGCCGATTCACAAGTCGGGAGGCCGGAACAGCCGCGGTAAAATGACTATCCGTTACCGGGGCGGTGGACACAAACGTCGGTATCGCATGATAGATTTTAAAAGGGATAAAGATAATGTCGAAGCTACGGTATCCAGTATTGAATACGATCCCAACCGTACGGCCCGCATCGCTCTCCTCGAATACGGAGACGGTGAAAAACGATATATCGTAGCTCCTCACGGTTTGAAAGTAGGACAAAAGATTATGAGCGGCGAGAAGGCTTCGCCGAGTGTCGGAAATGCTCTATTTTTGAAAGATATACCTTATGGTACTATTTTGCATAGCATAGAACTACGACCCGGCCAGGGAGCAAAAATGGCACGCAGTGCAGGTTCGCACGCACAACTGCTTTCCAGGGAAGGCAAATTTGCAATATTGAAATTACCTTCCGGGGAAACCCGCATGGTGCTGAAAAACTGCAAAGCGTCAATAGGTATGGTTTCCAATGTCGATCACAGTATTGAAATCTCCGGTAAAGCAGGTAGAAGCCGCTGGAAAGGACGTCGTCCCCGTACACGTCCTGTTGCTATGAACCCTGTTGATCACCCTATGGGAGGTGGTGAAGGGCGTGCATCAGGTGGTCTGCCGCGTTCAAGGAAAGCTGTACCGGCCAAAGGCTATAAGACACGTAAGCCGAAAAAAGATTCCAATCGGTATATCATTGAGAGAAGAAAGAAAAAACGTAAATAATTAAAAGCTAGACGGATATGAGTCGTTCACTGAATAAAGGACCATATATATATTATAAACTCGAGTCAAAAGTTTTGGCCATGCAAAAGGCCAAAAAGAAGAGTGTAATTAAGACTTGGTCGCGTGCCTCTATAGTTTCACCCGACTTCGTCGGACTTACCATCGCGGTTCATAATGGAAACAAGTTTATACCGGTGTATATAACTGAAAATATGGTTGGTCATAAATTGGGTGAATTCGCCCCTACGCGTATTTTCAGAGGTCACGCAGGTGCTAAAGATAAAGGCAAAAAATAAAGAAACGAAATAATGGGAGCTAAAAAACATCAAAAAGCAGAAGAACGCAAGAAAGCTAATGCGAACCGTTATATTGCACGGTTACGTAACGTTCCGACCTCCCCCCGAAAAATGCGGCTTATGGCTGATTTGATTCGTGGTGAGGGAGTTGAGCATGCGTTGCAATTGCTGAAATATTCACCACAAGCTGCCGCCGGCACCATGTACAAATTGTTGCTATCGGCTATTGCCAACTGGCAGGTGAAAAATGAAGGAGCGCGCATGGAAGAGGCCAACCTTTTTGTTAAAGAGGTGAGAGTGGACAGCGCCCGGATTCTTAAACGAATTCAACCCCGGGCCCAGGGGCGCGCCAATAGGATCAGGAAACGTTCGAATCATATTACGATCGAGCTGGACAGTAAAGACAAAAACGTAAATAATAATTCACAGTAGATGGGACAAAAAACAAATCCAATAGGCCTTAGACTCGGTATCATCAAAGGATGGGATTCCAACTGGTATGGCGGTAGACGCTTTGAGGATAAACTGGTGGAAGATAAGAAGATCCGTCAATATCTGCATGCCCGATTATCCAAGGCCGGCATATCTAAAATTATCATAGAACGTACCCTGAAGCTCGTTACCGTGACTATTCATACGGCTCGCCCGGGAATGATTATCGGTAAAGGAGGTCAGGAAGTCGACAAGCTTAAAGAAGAGCTTAAGAAGCTGACGAAGAAGGAAGTACAAATTAATATCTCGGAAATTAAGCGACCGGAGCTAGATTCACGGCTCGTGGCCAATAGTATCGCCAGTCAAATTGAAGGACGAATTTCATTCCGTCGCGCGGCCAAAACGGCAGTAGCTTCCACCATGAGAATGGGAGCCGAAGGGATAAAAATATTGGTCGCCGGACGTCTGGGTGGTGCTGAAATGGCTCGCAATGAGATGTACAAGGAAGGACGGATTCCTCTTCATACACTTAGAGCAGATATCGACTACGCCCGCGATGAAGCGCACACGACCTACGGACGCATCGGTGTGAAAGTTTGGATTTGTCATGGCGAGATCTACGGCAAACCCGAATTGGTGCCCACCGGCGAAAGCAAGAAAGGTGGCCGTAAAGGCGGTGGACGTAAAGGAAGAAGAAATTAATTGAGTATCATTATTATTTAAAAAACAGGGATAATGTTACAGCCAAAGAAAGCAAAATACAGAAAAAGACAAAAAGGACGAATGAAAGGGAACTCGCAACGAGGTAACCAAATTGCATTCGGTTCTTTTGCCATAAAAGCCCTTGATTCTACCTGGATTACCGGGCGACAAATCGAGGCTGCTCGTCAGGCATTGACACGTCATATGAAACGTGAAGGACGCTTGTGGATACGCATCTTCCCCGATAAACCGATATCCAAAAAACCCGCTGAGGTTCGTATGGGTAAAGGAAAAGGGACACCCGAATTATATGTAGCTCCGGTCACCCCCGGCAGAATCTTGTTTGAAATTGATGATGTCCCCGAATCGGTTGCTAAAGAAGCATTGCGGCTTGCCGCTCAAAAGCTTCCGATTCCGGTGAAATTTATGGTGCGACCCGATTACGAATTATAAGGTGAGAAAAGACAATGGAACAAAAAGTAATTAGAGAGTTGACGGACGATGAAATCCGCGAGCGTCTGGATGAACAGCAAAAACAGCTTAATAAGTTGAAGCTGAATCACGCAGTGTCGCCCCTGGAGAATCCGCATAAAATCAAGGAATACAGGAAAATCATTGCCAGGCTGAAGACCGAGCTGCGGCAAAGAGAACTAAAGGAACAATTAAATAATCAGTAAATCCAATGGAACGAAATTTACGTAAAGAAAGAACAGGGCTGGTGGTGAGCAACAAGATGGATAAAACCATCATTGTCGAGGTATTGCGCAAGCAAAAGCACCATATATACGGGAAGTTTATAAAGAAGCGTTCCAAGTTTGTTGCCCATGATGAGGACAATACGGCTAATGTTGGCGACCAGGTCGGCATCATGGAAACCCGTCCTTTAAGTAAGCAAAAAAATTGGAGATTAGTTAAAATCATCGAAAGAGCTAAGTAATAGTTTAACTATGATACAACAAGAATCAAAACTATCAGTGGCCGATAACAGTGGAGCAAAGACTGTTTCGTGTCTTCGTGTGTTGGGCGGTACAAAGCGACGTTATGCTTCTATAGGTGATATGGTGGTCGTTAGTGTGAAAAATGCCCTGCCGGCCGGTACAGTAAAAAAAGGTACCATATCCCGCGCCGTTGTCGTCAGAACCAATAAAGAGGTGCGTCGCCAGGACGGTTCGTATATACGGTTTGACGATAATGCGGTTGTACTGCTTAACGATACCGGAGAAATGACCGGAACCCGTATCTTCGGCCCTGTGGCAAGAGAATTGCGAGAAAAGAATTTTATGAAAATCGTATCACTGGCACCTGAAGTGCTGTAAAAGTTTCGAAAAATTATGGGAACCAAATTACATATCAGGAAAGGAGATACCGTAAAAGTTATTACAGGGACTTCAAAGGGAGTACAAGGCCGTGTCTTGTCTATCGACAAAAAGAACAGCCGTGCTATTGTGGAAGGGGTGAATATTGTGAAAAAACATACCAAACCCAACCAGGAAAATCCTAAAGGCGGTATCTTACAACAGGAAGCTCCTATCCATATTTCTAATCTTAAGATTGTGGATGCTTCCGGGAATGCTACCCGTATGGGAAGGCGAATAGACGAGAATACCGGAAAAAGTGTTCGTTATTCAAAAAAATCAGGGGAGGATATTAAATAATGAGCTACGTACCGAGACTAAAAGAAAAATATAAACAGGAAATCGTACCGAAGTTGAAGGAAGATTTCGGTTTCACAAGCGTCATGGCTGTTCCTAAGCTGGTTAAAATTACTATTAATCAGGGATTAGGAGATGCTATCACCGATAAAAAAGTCCTGGAAAAAGGATTGAGCGAATTGACCACTATCACAGGACAGAAAGCTGTGCCTACGTATTCACGAACCGATATATCCAGTTTTAAACTGCGAAGAGGAATGCCTATCGGTGTGAAAGTGACTTTGCGCGGCAATCGGATGTACGAATTTATCGATAGATTGACGTCAGTGGCGATGCCACGAATCCGTGACTTTTCCGGTGTGAGTGATAAAGGTTTCGACGGCCATGGGAATTTTACCTTTGGGGTGCCGGAACAGATCATTTTCCCGGAAATTAATCTGGATGACGTCAACAGGCTTAACGGCTATAATGTGACTTTTGTTACAACAGCCCGTACCGATAAAGAATGTTATGAATTGTTGAAACAATTTGGTTTTCCGTTTAAAAATGAATCATAATCTATGGCAAAAGAGTCAATGAAAGCGAGAGAGGTCAAAAGGGCCAAACTCGTCAAAAAATACGCAAAAAAACGAGCTGAACTCAAAGCAGCCGGCGATTGGGAAGCCTTGCAAAAGCTTCCGCGAAATTCATCACCGGTGCGAATGCACAATCGTTGTAAAATGACAGGACGACCGAAAGGGTATATGCGCCAGTTTGGTGTTTCCCGGATCAATTTCAGGGAAATGGCCCTGAAAGGTCTCATTCCAGGAGTTCGTAAAGCGAGTTGGTAATAACGAAATTCAACAGAATCACAAGATGTATACAGATCCAATAGCAGACTTTTTAACAAGAATAAGGAATGCCATAATGGCCAACCACAGGGTTGTAGAAATTCCTGCATCTAATTTGAAGAAGGAGGTCACCAAGATCCTCTTCGAAAAAGGCTATGTACTTAATTACAAGTTTGAGGATGACAATAAGCAAGGCAATATAAAGATAGCCTTAAAATATCATCCTGTTACTAAATTATCGGCCATCAACAAATTAGAGCGAGCCAGCCGTCCAGGCTTGCGCAAATATAATGGCGCCCGGGATTTGCCCCGCGTTTTGAATGGGTTAGGTGTGGCCATTGTATCAACATCACGGGGAGTGATGACAGATAAGGAAGCCCGTAATCTGAACCTGGGTGGCGAAGTAATATGTTACGTTAGTTAATTTTAAGGAGGTAGTATGTCAAGAATAGGAACGCAACCGGTTAATATACCTGAAGGTGTTGAAGTCAACATCTCAGAGAATAATTTGGTAACAGTCAAAGGGAAGATGGGGGAACTTCAGCAACAGGTTCATCCCGAGATTACTGTAAAACAACAAGAAAATCAAATCATACTTGAGCGCCCGACAAGTTACAAATCCCATAAAGCGTTGCATGGGCTTTATCGTTCCCTGATTAATAGCATGGTGATTGGCGTTAGCGAAGGGTTCCGACTGGATCTGGAGCTGGTGGGTGTTGGGTACCGCGCTGTTGTGGAAAATAACGTTATGGACCTCACCCTGGGCTTTTCACACCATATTTACTTTCAGCTACCCGATATTATTCAGGCAGAAGCTGTAACAGAACGGGGAAAAAATCCGGTGGTGACCCTTACGTCACCGGATAAACAATTATTGGGCCAGGTTGCGGCAAAGATTCGTGAGCTTAGACGACCTGAGCCATATAAAGGAAAAGGAGTCAAGTTTAAAGGAGAAGTTATCAGACGTAAAGCAGGTAAATCAGCTGCTTCAACTTAATAAACGTTTAACAACCGCCTGGTGAATGAGCCGGGGTAGTAAAGTCTTTAATTATGAGAAAAATAAAGAACAAAAAGGTTGCCAGAAGATTTAAAATAAAGCGACGGGTCCGCAAAACCGTTTTAGGAACAAAAGAGCGACCCCGTATGAGTGTTTTTCGTAGCAACAAACAGATTTATGTCCAATTGATCGACGATCTGGACCGACATACCTTAGTAGCCGCTTCTTCGCGCGACAAGAATATGAGCGACGCACAAGGCCCGAAAACGGAAATTGCTAAAACCGTGGGGCAAAATGTGGCTGAAAAAGCTAAGGAACAAGGTTTTGAGAAGGTCGTCTTTGACAGGAATGGGTATAAGTATCATGGTAGAGTTAAAGCACTGGCAGACGGTGCAAGAGAAAAAGGACTTAAATTTTAGAAAGATATGGCCAACAAAGTAAATTTGAAAAGAATAAAATCCAGTGAAATAGAATTTAAAGACCGCCTGGTAGCTATCAAAAGAGTTGTGAAAGTAGCCAAAGGAGGCCGGACTTTTAGCTTTGCAGCTATCGTTGTAGTTGGCGATGAGAATGGTATTGTAGGATATGGCCTGGGAAAGGCCAAAGAAGTTACCTCTGCCATTGCTAAAGGGATCGACGATGCCAAGAAAAACCTCGTGGAAGTCCCGGTCATCAATAATACCATTCCGCACGAACAAACAGGAAAGTATAGCGGTGCGGAAGTGTTTATAAAACCTGCCGCGCCAGGAACAGGTGTTATCGCCGGAGGAGCAATGCGAGCAGTTTTGGAAAGCGTGGGTGTGAATAACGTCTTAGCCAAGTCCAAAGGCTCTTCTAATCCCCACTCAGTGGTAAAAGCTACTATAGATGCTTTAACCAAAGAGCGGGATGCCAAAACGATTGCAGAATTACGAGGTGTCGACCTCAATACAGTGTTTAACGGTTAATCATCTTTAGAAAATTATAATTGGTCATGACAAAAGTTAGAATCACTCAGATACGTTCAAAAATTGACCGGCCCGAAAGGCAAAAGAGAACCCTGGAGGCGCTGGGACTGAAAAAGATGCACCAATCACGCGAAGTGGAGATGTCACCCAACATTGAAGGTATGATACGTAAGGTGCAGCACCTGGTGAAAGTGGAAGAAGTTAAGTAATATTTAACAATAATAAAGATATGGATCTCAGTAAAATAAAACCCGCAAAAGGATCGGTACAAAGACGAAAGCGAATCGCTCGTGGTGAAGGTTGTGGCTCCGGCGATACAGCCGGCAGAGGACATAACGGCGCAAAGTCCAGATCAGGTTCGAAACGTAAGCTTGGTTTCGAAGGAGGCCAGATGCCCCTTTACCGACGACTGCCCAAGTATGGCTTTAAAAACATCAACCGAAAGAACTTTCGGGGTGTGAATTTAGATCAGCTGCAGTCCCTTGCCGAAAGAAAAAATCTCGAAACGATCGATATTCAAGTGATAAAAGATAACGATTTGGCAGGCAAGCACGAATTGGTTAAAATACTGGGCCGCGGGGATTTGACAATGAAATTGGATATTTCCGCCCATGGCTTTTCAGCCAAAGCTAAAGAAGCTATTGAGAACCAAGGCGGTACAGCAACAAAAATCGAGGCTTAATGAAGAGATTAATACAAACAATACGGAACATTGCCAAGATTGAGGATCTGCGTAAACGGATTTTATATACATTAGGTATTATCCTGATATACAGGTTAGGAGCCTATGTGGTGATTCCCGGCGTGGATCCGCATCAGCTTAGTGCATTGGAAGAACAGACAAGCGGTGGATTGTTAGGATTGTTAAACATGTTTTCCGGGGGAGCTTTCTCCAATGCTTCCATTTTTGCCCTCGGAATCATGCCTTACATCTCAGCATCCATTGTTATCCAACTTATGGGTATTGCCGTGCCTTATTTCCAGAAGCTTCAGCGGGAAGGGGAAAGTGGCCGGAAGAAAATCAACCAGATTACCCGTTACCTGACGGTCATTATTACGGCTTTTCAGGCACCGGGCTATCTGGCTAATCTGACCCGCCAATTGCCACCGGAAGCGATTACTCCCTTTGATCCCACGGTAGCTTCTCCAACCACCTTTTTCTGGGTTTCCTCCACAATTATTCTTGTGTCGGGAACTATGTTTATCATGTGGTTGGGAGAGCGTATAACAGATAAAGGTATCGGCAACGGTATTTCACTGATCATT
>JAIPBX010000048.1 GCA_021738485.1 Bacteroidales bacterium
TAAGCAAAAATGTCTCCTCCGTGTTCATAGACGATCTTTTCCTTACCAGCGCTCGGAAAGCGGGCATCATAAGTGTCATGTTTAGTCAACTGCTTGATGTTCTGACCATTTTCATCCACCGAATAAAGGTTCAAATGTCGGTCGCGGTCGGAAGTGAAGTAAATTTTATTACCAATCCACATCGGGAAACGGTCAGTACCTTCAAAATCAGTAAGTTGTTTTTCTCCATCGGTTTCAAGGTTATAAAGATACACCTCCTGTGCTCTGCCGCCTTGGTAGCGTTTCCAGGTTCTGCCCGAGCGGGAGGTTTTGTTAAAGGCTATCTTTTGGCCATCCGCAGAAAAGCTTCCCCGGGCGGCTTCTATGAGTTTCAGGGGTTTTGGGAAGCCTCCCTCCGGGGAGATCATAAAAATACGCTGTGTTTCGATGCCTGATTCCAACTGACGGGTCGAGCGAAACATAATTTTGTTTTGGGCAGGATGCCAGCCTAAGACTTCATCGTAAGACGGGTGATAGGTAAGCCGGGTAATATCACCGCCTTTGCTGTTCATCACGTAGACGTCCTTGTTGCCGTCATATTCCGCCGTAAAAGCAATCCGGCTGCCGTCGGGCGAAAACTTCGGCGTCGTTTCCTCGCCGTCGTGGATAGTTAGCCGCCGTGCCTCGCCCCCATCGACTGGAGCGATCCATAAATCCTCCTCGGCGGTAAAAACCACTTTATCTTTGTGGATATCAGGAAAACGCAGGATAGGTGTGGTTTCCTGACTGTTCACATTGATTGAAAGGCTCATAAAGAACGCAATAAAGAATCCGATTCCTGTCTTCAGGAATAATCCTCTCGTAAAGTTTTTCATATTTTCCTCCATTATTTTTTTGATGAATTGAAGTATAAATTTAGGAATAAATATCCGGGGGAGGAATAGGAGTATGGAAAACTCTGGAAATAAAAGAAATTATATTTTAAGACCGGACTTATAAATCATATGGATTTTCTACACTCAGGCCGTCAACTTTCCGGAAATCTTTTGTATTACGTGTAACAAGTGTGAGATTTTGATACAATGCTGTCGCCGCTATAATGGCATCAGGTAACTTAATGTAATATAAGCTACGTATTTCTATAGTTTTATCTACAATTAATTCATCCAAAGGAAGTATGGTTGAGAAACCCACAAAATCTATTATTTCCTGATCGACTTTCGAGAACCCTAGTAATTCTATCTTGTTAATCACCGAAAGGTTGATTTCACTATCAACAATACTTGAAAGATGCTTTTTTTTCTTGGCAGGTAGCTTGTTGCCTAAAAAATCAATAACAACATTCGTATCTAATAAGTATCTCTTTCCCATTCATTACGCATTTTGGTAAGTTCCTTCTGTAGTTCTTCAGCTCTTTCTTTTGATAAGGAGCCAGCAAATCGCTCGGAAAGTTTTTGTTTGGTTTTGGAAGGTTTTTCTTCTAATACCCTAAGCAACTTTAAACTCTCAAGGTTCCGCAGGAGAGCCAGCGCCTTCTCATTTTTTATTTCAACAGTTACAGTTTTCATAATATCGTCTGTTAATCCCCAAATTGTTGTTATTACCCGGATTTCTGAACCAACCTTATTTCGAAATCCTAACAAAAATAACATTTAATACAACGTAACGCAAAGAAAAAGCAATACGTCCCTGTTCCTATAGTCAAATCAAATTTGAAAGCAGAATCGTAAATCAAACTTGTGAAAATCCGTTATAATTCGGCTTTAAAGAATCAGGCTAATAATATATCACTAAAGTTTCGCACTTTAAAATTGCGATTGTGAAATGTCGGATTTCAGGTTAACGCGTTTGAGTTTGATGTCTCTGAGAGGTATTAGATTGCATGGTCTTCGCTACGTGTATTTTTCATTTTTCACGCAAAGACCGCAAAGAGAAGAGCGCGGAGTTCGCAGAGAATGGGATTTATCTGGCTCTCTGCGTTCTTTGCGTGACATTCTACTTTGCGCGCTCTGCGTGAAATTCTTATTGGTGGCATTAGTCCCTAAAGGGCCAACAAGAAAGAGGGCTCAATGATTCAGGAAGAAAGTGATTTAATTGTAAATGGAAATAAATAAAATTAAATTCTCCCTACAACCACTTCACAATCATTCTAAATGAATAGTATAAGATCTTGGCAGATCATATTTAAGAAATTTTAACTTCATATTTATAGTTTTAGATGTTTTGCGATGAAATAAAAAGTATTTTTGTATCAGAATCAGTTAAGATGAAAGAATTTTCAATCGGAGGTTTAAAAATCTCCATCCCTATCATACAAGGCGGTATGGGAGTAGGTATTTCGCTTTCAGGGCTGGCTTCGGCTGTAGCCAATGAAGGAGGAGTAGGTGTTATTTCAAGTGCAGGATTGGGTCTGCTTTACCGCGATTTTTCAAAAAACTATTTAGAAGCCAGTATCGAAGGATTAAAAGAGGAACTTCGGGAGGCCAAAGCCAGGACCAGGGGCATTATTGGCGTTAACATTATGTCGGCCATGACCAATTTTGAAGACATGGTGCGTACGTCCATTCATGAGAAGGCTGATATCATTTTCGCCGGTGCAAGTCTTCCTCTTGATCTGCCTAAGTTTCTGAAGCCTGATAGTGTAACGAAGCTGGTACCTATCGTTTCCTCAGGCAAAGCAGCACGACTGATTTCTGCTAAGTGGAAAATGAATTACAATTACCTTCCGGATGCCTTTGTGGTAGAAGGACCTAAAGCGGGCGGTCATCTTGGGTTCAAGAACAAACAAATCACCGATGAGGGTTATACGCTGGAAAACCTCCTCCCGGATGTTGTACATGAGGCCAACCAATTGGAAGAACAATACAACAAAAATATCCCCGTGATTGCCGCCGGAGGGATATATAATGGTAATGATGCATATAAAATTATGAAGCTGGGGGCCAGGGCTGTACAGCTCGGCACTCGTTTTGTAACTACTGAAGAGTGTGATGCTTCAGAAAATTTTAAGGACCAGTATGTACAAGCGACCGAGGAAAATATCCAAATCATTCAGAGTCCTGTAGGAATGCCCGGTCGGGCAGTACAAAACAACTTTCTTGACAGGGTGAAGCAGGGATTAAAAGCGCCAAAAAGCTGTCCTTTCAAGTGCATCAAATCCTGCGAGGTAGAGAAAAGCCCGTATTGTATTATTAATGCCCTTTACCAAGCCTACAAAGGCAATATGAAGAGTGGATATGCTTTTGCCGGAACCAATGCATACAGGGCTGATAAGATTAATAAAGTGAAAGATGTTTTTGCGGACCTGCGTGCCGGGTTTGAAAATGCCTTGCGAGAGGATAATACGCCATTGAAGTAAAATGGAAAGATACATTAATCTAAGCGGAGACTTCTCAAAAAACTAAAATAGCAATATCTACTTTTGTAAACCGGAACATTTCCGGTGACACACTTTTCTGAGTACTCCCCATATTTGTGAAAAACATAAAAACCTATAAACCTACGCACTTAAACACACCTATTATATAAAATAGTATCCCTCTCCGGAATAATTCCATCAGGGCATTCAGCTGGGTTGTATGTGTATTTATTTTTTCACCATAAGCCTCCGCGTCACAACCGCTTCGCCTGCGGTTGTCCGTATAATGTATACGCCCGTCTCCAGGGTGGACA
Source organism: Bacteroidales bacterium (assembly GCA_021738485.1). Classification (GTDB taxonomy): domain Bacteria; phylum Bacteroidota; class Bacteroidia; order Bacteroidales; family JAIPAH01; genus JAIPAH01. Next base: position 3,652 of record JAIPBX010000048.1, read on the forward strand.
GGTCCAATGTAACTTCATGCGAATGATATTCCCTGCTGACCAGCAGCCTTCCCTCCATATCATAAATCCTAATCCCCTTTACCGGGTCTTCGGCGGTCAGATGCAGGCGTCCGCTTGCCGGGTTGGGACTGAGCCGTAAGGAATAAGCGGGTGGTTGGGCAGGGTCGTCCACGCCTATCAGATCACTCGTGGATACCAGCGTGGCATTGGAAATTTCCCCGTTAACCCGGCCGCCGAAGAGTACCACGCGGAAGTTGTCGCTGCGGAACTTTCCGCCCGGATCGTACTTAGAGCCGGCCCCGTTCGTCCAGGTATGGGGCAAAGCCTCCCGCTGGGTCAGCTCACCGGTGGCCGTGTTGTACTCGTAAACCTCCGCGCTCTCTTGCCCCTCGCTGTCCTGGCCGCCGATGAGGAGAACGACCGGCTCGCCCTGCGCGTTTTGCGCCAGCGTTGTCGAACAACCACTGCCGACCGGTGGACCGGAATTCGTGCCCCATTCCTGGTAACCAAAATGATACATGGCCACCACGCCGGGAAGGCCGAACACGTACATGATGTCCCCGGCAATTTGCAACTCGGGATCTATTATCGAGTAAGATGCATCGTCCAGTAAAGTGTAACTACCGTCAGGACTGAACTTCCAGAGATCGGTGAGAGTCGCGTTGTACTCGCCGGTGCCGCCGAAGATGTAGGTGGCTTCGCCCACGGTCGCCACGCCGTGATTGTAACGCGGCGAGGGGCGGGGGCCGCTGTGGGTCAGCTTGTGCCATTCGTTGTTCTCGATGTCGTAGCGCCAGGTGTCGTCGAGCAGGTTACTTTCCCCGAATCCTCCCGTTACGTACATTTGCTGGTTGCGAACCCAGGCCTGGTGATCGCGCCGGGCGGGCGGCGGATCGTTTTCCGGTATCACTTCATTCCAAGCCCCGTCGAATGTGTGCAGGTCGTTGAACAGGTGCCCGCTCACGTCTTCCCCACCGAACAACATGACTCTTCCATCCGGCAAAGTCACCATGCTGTGCCCGTGTCGGGCCTCGGGGGCATTGGGAGGAGTTATGGGTGTCCAGTCTTCTCTGGTCTGAGCCGGGGCTTGGCCGGCGATCAGAGCCAATGCCAACACCAGGCCGATTAAATCTTTGTGTCGCATAATTTGTCTGTTTGGTTACTACTAATATAACTAATATTTTGGCTCTCAGCAATCTTTTGTACAGATATTTGTTGATGGTATTTCAAAAAATCCAATCAGCGACAGGTAAAAACTTATCAGTAAAAAGAATCATATTTGTGAAAAACAAAAACCTATAAACCTAAACACTTACAAACCTACAAACTTAAAAACCTAAACACCTGCGCACTTAAACACATCCTCCCTTGTCCCTGCCCAATAATTCGCTAAATTCGCCGTTGAAAACAAATGGATGTGAAACGAGTCATTGTTGCGGTAACAAACGACCTGGTTACGGACCAGCGGGTGCACAAGGTATGCCAATTCCTGGAAAAAAGAGGATTTGCTGTGCTGTTGGTAGGTAGAAGGCAACGCAGAAGTTTGCCTTTGGAAAAACGATCGTATGAAACTGCCCGTATGAAGCTTTTTTTCGAGAGCGGACCGCTATTCTATGCTGAATACAACATCCGATTGTTTCTTTTTCAATTGTATCATCGTTCGCAATTACTGGTAGCGAATGATTTGGACACCTTACTAGCTACTTGGCTTGCTTCCCGCCTCAAAGGCAATCCGGTGGTGTACGATTCGCATGAATATTACTGTGGAACCCCGGAGTTGGTGAGCCGGCCTTTTGTGCAAAGTATCTGGCGGCACATCGAGCGCCGGATATTTCCAAAACTGCAGGATGTCATCACGGTCAACGATTCAATCGCCGATTTGTACGAGAAAGAATACGGTAAGAAGCTGCATGTGGTCCGCAACATCCCCCGCAAGCAAAATTTGGAGGTGAGTGAAACCCGGAAAGACTTGGGATTGCCGGAAAACAAAAGTATCCTTTTACTCCAGGGGGCAGGCATTAACATCGACCGCGGCGTGGAAGAACTGGTGGAGGCCATGCGGTTTGTCGCAGACCATACGATTCTTGTCATTGTCGGCTCCGGTGACGTCATCGATATCCTGAAAAAAAATGTGAACGATCTGGGACTGGAGGAAAAAATCCGGTTTATCCCGAAAGTTCCTTTCCAGAAGTTGAAAGCCTACACTGCCAATGCCGATTTCGGACTGACCGTCGATAAGGACACCAACATCAACTACCGTTACAGCTTGCCCAACAAGCTGTTCGACTACATCCATGCCGGTATCCCGGTCATTGCCTCACGGTTGACGGAAATTGAGAAAATCATTACCCGCTACAACATTGGCACCTTTATAGAAAATCATGATCCGGGGCATATTGCGGAAGTATTGAATAACGCGGTAAAGGACAAAGAACAGCAAGCCACCTGGAAACAAAATCTTGCTAAAGCGAAAAAAGAACTGGTTTGGGAAAATGAAGAAATAACTTTGCAGCAGATTTATGAAAAATACCTCTGAAAAACATCTGCATATCGTGGCTTTTGCCGTCCCTTACCCACCCAATTACGGGGGTGTGATTGATGTGTTTTACAAAATCAAAGCCCTGCACCGGGCAGGAATCAAGGTACATCTGCATGCCTTCACCTATAAACGACATACTCCCAGTGAAGAACTTGCAAAATATTGTGAAAGCATCCATTACTATCCCCGTCGTACAGGCTGGAAAGCCAATTGTGCTGTTAAGCCCTACATTGTCCAAAGCCGTCTTTCGGGTGAGTTGGTTGAGCGATTGGCCCAGGACGATTATCCGGTGCTCTTCGAGGGGCTCCATACCTGTGGTGTCATCGATCATCCGTTTTTAAAAGACAAGAAAAAGATTTACCGCGAAAGTAACATCGAGCACCACTACTATTACAACCTTTTCCAATCTGAAAAAAACATCCTGAAGAAGCCGTATTTCCTTATCGAGAGCCTAAAGCTCCGTCTCTTTCAGAAGAAACTTAAACATGCTGACTTGATGATGGTGGTCAGCCAGAAAGACACAGAATACCTGCAAAAGCATTTCCCGGAGAAAAAGGTGGTGCATCTCCCCTCTTTCCATCCCAACGAGACACTCAACATCGTTTCAGGACAAGGCGATTTTGCGCTTTACCATGGAAACCTGGCCGTAGCCGAAAACTACCACGCCGCTGAATATCTCATTCAAAAAATCTTTTCCCATACTGACATCCCCCTCGTTATCGCCGGGTTAAATCCCCCGGACAAACTCAAGCGTCTGGCCGGGCAGCATCAGAATGTCACCCTCATAGAAAATGCGGATGATGACCGTATGTTCCAACTCATCCGCGAAGCGCAGGTACATGTGTTGATCACCTTCCAAGCCACGGGTCTTAAGCTAAAACTCCTCAACACCCTCTACAACGGACGTCACATCCTGGTCAATCCCGCTATGGTAAGTGGAACCCTGGCGGAAGACATATGTGAACAAGGTCGGGACGCGAATGAACTGCGCTCAAAGCTCACTACTCTAATGAAAGAATCTTTTGATGAAAGCGCCATGAAAAAACGAAAAAAGCTGTTGGAAAGATACTATTCGAATGGCACAAATGTAAACCGGATGATGGGGTTGGTGTGGAGTAAATGACCTTCCGGCATTTAGGCCAGCTCTGCGGGTGGAGGAAGATGGAAGGTCTTTACATTTGAGTTCCCCATTATAAAAAACTCACCTATTACTCTCTCAAACCTGCCATCTCTTTCTTCCCGCTTGGCCCACCCAAAGAGTTGGCAGGTTGTGGGCCCTGACCTTCCAGCTTTTGGGCCGGCTTTATGGGCGGAGGAAGATGGAAGGTCTTTAGGTTTGAGTTCTCCATTACAAAAATTCACCCATTACTTACTCTCAAACCTGCCATCTCAATCTTCCCGCATGGCCCACCCAAAGAGCTGGCAGGTTGTGGGAACTGACCTTAATCCGTCTAATCTTCAATTGCTAACTTCTCTGAAATTTTAATGTTTTTCAAATAGCTATGAAACTCAACAAATTCATTCTTTCCACCATACCAATCAAGCACATCTTTCCGAGCCAGGCTTGTAGCCCTATCGCTTATAAGAGAGCGATATGAACTAAAATAATAAGACCGAAAATCCTCCGAAATTTCGTGTTTTTCTGGATTATAATGGATATAGAAAACCAACCTTTTCAATTGATCGTCATTAATTACTTCAATCCTTTTGAAATTTTTTAGGAATAAACTACCATGTCTGTGATACATATTGTTAAAGCTTTTAACATAAGACTGCATAAAATCCGCAAACTTCTTACTCATTTGAGGACTAATCACTTTGATAAGCAAATGAAAATGATTGGGCATCAAACAAAAAGCAAAGGTCTGAGCATATTGGCCGAGATAATATTTATAACGTTGTAAAAAGAAAGTGTATTTTTTTGTTTCATAGAATACCCTCTCGTAATTATTCCCCCGGTTATAAATGTGAAAAAATTTATCAGGTTCCAAAGGGACTTGAGTGTACTTATCCGGCATGATTTTAAGTTTTAGAATTACAATTCATAAAGATAAGAAAACCATATCATATTTTACTGAAATCAAATGGAAAACAAATATTCCGATTTGTTAAAAAAAAGTTGTGGGCTATGACCTTCCAGCTTTTGGGCCGGCTTTATGGATGGAGGTAGATGGAAGGTCTTTACATTTGAGTTCCCCATTATAAAAAACTCACCTATTACTCTCTCAAACCTGCCATCTCTTTCTTCCCGCTTGGCCCTCGCAAAGAGCTGGCAGGTTGTGGGCTATGACCTTCCAGCTTTTGGGCCGGCTTTATGGGTGGAGGTAGATGGAAGGTCTTTACATTTGAGTTCCCCATTATAAAAAACTCACCTATTACTCTCTCAAACCTGCCATCTCTTTCTTCCTGCATGGCCCACCCAAAGAGCTGGCAGGTTGTGGGAACTGACCTTCCAGCTTTTGGGCCGGCTTTATGGGCGGGGAAGATGGAAGGTCTTTAGGTTTGAGTTCTCCATTACAAAAATTCACCCATTACTTACTCTCAAACCTGCCATCTCTTTCTTCCCGCTTGGCCGACCCAAAGAGCTAGCAGGTTGTGGGTTGATCTTTCAAGCAGGCCATGTTTATTTTGAATCGTTATAAATAACAAGGTATTTTTTCGCAGAAGTGATTCTTTTTCCCGTCTAAAAAAGAAATAGTGTGTATTTTTTCAACATTGTTGAATTTTTATACAAATCACTTTTAGAATTTGTTTATTAGTATTTTACGATGTAAATAAATTTCTAGTGTGGTATTTTTATACAGTTCGTTGTTGCTCCTTACTCCTGCATAAATTTATTATTCTTCTGATTTTCAATTATATAAAAACCCCCTTTTTTATGGCATCCCTATTGAATAGGGTTTATCAGACGTAAATAAACCGATTCGTTTCAGGCATCAAATCAATGCCAATATACGAACAAAAATTGTAAAACAATGAAAAAGTTAGGATTCTCAATCGCATTAATGATGTTCATGATCAGCATTATCGCCATAGGGAGAGCATCAGACCCGGATCAAAAAAAGGAGGCTCAAAAGATTTCGGTGGTAAGTTCACCTGAACTAACTACTCTTACATCACACTGGGCTTCAAATTTTAGCGAACAACATCCGGGCGCAGAAATTCAAGTAATAGAAGCTTCACCAAAAATCAAGCGCTTAGAAAATTTAGAGGGAAATGTGCTTATTACCTCCAAAACCAGGGATATGTCCCGGGACAAACAACCCTGGGAGGTAACCATAGGACGCCGGGTTGTGGTCCCGGTAATAAATAGTAGGAACCCTTTATGTGATGATATAGCCAAATGCGGTATCTCCAGTAAAGAGCTGCAAATGGCTGTAACAGGTCAGACCACATCATGGGGCGCTATATTGGATAGCAGCAATAGCGATGAAAACATCCACTATTTGCAGTGTAATGACCCGACTATCAATGAGCAGGTAAGCAATTTCCTTGGAGTTAAGGAAACTCAACCTTTCAAAAATTATGACAATCCGGAAGAATTAGTCGCGGCCATCCAAAATGATCCCAGGGCTATTGGATTCTGTTCTTTAAAACACCTCATCAGCAATGACAAGTCAAAACTCAAGCCAGGTATTGCTATTCTGCCCATTGACCGCAACGAAAGTGGTAAAATCGAGCATATGGAGGACATTTGTGATGACCTGAACACTTTCATGCGGGGGGTATGGATTGGTAAATTTCCTCACAGTTTATGCCAAAACATCCATCTTATGGCAGAGGAAAAGCCCTCCGACAGCACCACAAAGGCGTTTATCAATTTCATTTTAACTGCCGGCCAGGATGATTTGAATACATTTGGTTTCAGCAATCTTGCCTACAGTGAAAGACAAGCAATGATGAACCGGCTTAGTGAACAGGAAATTGGCATCACGACTGCTCCCAGTGACAGCTTTTCTTTAGTTAAGATTATTCTCATCATCCTCGTAATACTTTTTGTAGTCGGATATATAGTCAGCCGCTATTTTGGTTTTTTCCATACTGAAAAATCCAAAAAGGCCATAGAAAACAGAGCTGAAAATCAAATTCCGGATCCCCATATTATTAAAGCTCCGGAAGGATTGTATTTCGACAAATCCCATACCTGGACTTTTATGGAAAAAAACGGGCTGGTAAGGATGGGGCTGGATGATTTTATGCAACACATAACCGGGCCGCTCACACGTGTCAATATGAAGAAACCGGGCGAGCCCGTAAAGAAAGGTGAGCCTGCTATTACCCTTATTCAGGAAGGAAAACAATTAACCATCAAAGCTCCGATAACAGGGACTATACAAGAACATAACAAAACCCTCCTTCATGGGGTAGAAAAAATTAATACGCAACCTTACACCGAGGGGTGGATATATCTTATAGAACCCGATAACTGGCAAAGTGAAATCCAGTTTTTAAAGATGGCCAATAACTACCGGGAATGGCTGAAAAATGAATTCGCGCGCCTCAAAGACTTTGTATCATATACCATATCGATAGATAAAAATGTAACCGAGCGCGTGGTCATGCAAGACGGTGGTGCTCTGAAAGACCACTTGTTAGAAGAATTAGGGCCCGTCTTATGGGAAGAATTCCAAAGAAAATTTATTGATACGCCTAAATAGATAAAACTAGTTTAATCACTAAAACAGACAAAACCAAATGGATATAAACCGACGTAATTTTATGAAAACAATAGGTTTTGCCGGAGCGACACTAGCATTCGGCAAAAGCCTGGGGGCAGAAAAAGACCCCGAAACAGACACTGAATTCTACGGGATGCTTTATGATTCGACACTATGTATGGGTTGCCAAAACTGCGAATATACATGTGCGGAAACTCATGGCTTAGAGGAACCCAAGGATGAACCTGAAGCAGGAATTGTAAGGGAAACCAATCAAAACCGCCGCACTGTCATCAATTGCTATGAAACCTCCCAGGGGGAAGCTTACATCAAGAAGCAATGCATGCACTGTAACATTCCTGCATGCGATACAGCCTGCCTGACACAAGCTATGCATAAAACAAAAAAAGCACCAGTTGTTTGGCGCGAAGATAAATGCATGGGGTGCCGATACTGTATGGTTAGCTGTCCTTTTGATTCTCCAAAATTTGAATATGGCAGCACGAACCCCAGAATTGTGAAATGCACTATGTGTGCTGAACGACTCCGCGAAGGGAAAAAACCGGCATGTGCTGAAAATTGTCCAATGGGGGCCATAACCTTTGGCAAACGCAGGGATCTGATAAAAGAGGCCAGAAAGCGTATACATGATGACCCGGAGTACTACTATGACCATATTTATGGTGAGCATGAAGCCGGCGGAACCGGTTGGCTTTATATTGCAGGAGTACCCATGAATGAATTGGGCTTCGATACCAACATCCAGAAAAAATCATTTCCAGCATTAACCAAAGGATTTATCGGCGCAATTGCCCCTGTGGATATACTGCTCCCGGGAGCACTGCTGGGCATACATGCAGCCACTAAATCCCAAAAAAATGAGGAGGAATAAATATGAAAGAAAAAGCACACACATTGTATCCCCCGCATAAAACCAATGGAACCTTAGGGTTCCTCCTGAACGAGCTCAAACCTAAAGGGAAAATTTTCACTGTATTTAACATGATAAGCCTGCCTATTATGCTGGTAGGAATATTCCTTATTTATATCCGGTTTTCAGAAGGCTTAGGGGCTGTTACTAATCTAACTCAGCAAGTGCCCTGGGGTCTATGGATCGGTTTTGATGTAGTAACAGGAGTAGCATTCGCTGGAGGCGCTTATGTTCTGGCTTTCCTGGTCTACATTTTGAATATTGAAAAATTCAAACCCATTTTGCGAGTGACTATTTTGAACGGTTTTCTCGCTTATCTTTTTTATTCGGGAGCTTTGTTGCTCGATTTGGGGCGCCCCCTGAGTGTTATCAATGTGATTATAGGAAACAATTTCGGCGTTAGTTCGGTGATGTTTCTCGTCGGATGGCATTTCCTACTATACATGCTTGCTTTACTCCTGGAATTTTCACCGGCTATTGCCGAATGGCTTAACGCCAAAAAAGCCAGGAGGATATTATCAGCAATGACGCTTGGGGCTGTGATATTCGGTATCACCCTGTCAGTCCTGCATCAATCCGGCATTGGAGCATTGTTTCTTATGGCTAAAGACAAAATTCATCCGCTGTGGTATAATTCCTATTTGCCTTTGATGTTTGTTGTATCAAGCATTTTCGGGGGCATCGCCCTGGTCATTATAGAGGGATCGATAAGTCGTAAGGTGTTCTCCTCGCAATATGATTCAAGCCACGATCATAATGCTATACTCCATGGGCTGGCACGAATATGTGCAGGCGGTATGTTCTTATACCTTGTGATGACGGTGCTTGTTTTCGTGCATCAGCAAAACGCGGTTTATCTCTCCTCCGGCATGGGTACATGGTATTTGGTTGAAATTTTGGGATTTGTTGTGGTTCCCATGCTTTTATTCTGCCATAGCTGTATAAAACCTAACAATGTAGTTATTAAAATAGCAGCTGTGATGACCTTACTGGGGATACTGCTAAACCGCATGAATGTATCCATAATCGCTTTTCGATGGGATGCAGCAGAAGCTTATGTACCCTCATGGCAGGAATTTATAGTTACGCTAACGATTATATTTATTGAAATTTGGGTATTCAGATGGATAGTCAGAAGAATGCCTGTTATAAGAAAATCACCAGAATGGGCAGACGATAATCATTAAAAAATTAAAATTATGGACGGATTTCATTATTACGACCTATTTGAAACAAAAGGAATTGAATATCTCATAACAATTGTTTTTTTCTTATTGCTGATTCCTTTTTGGAAAATATTAAACGGTAAAGTTCCGGTAGCAGCAAAGGCGCGCAGCATGGCCGGAGCAAGACTCTACGACAGACTCAAAATTCCCCAGGGAATATTCTATAATCTCAATCACACATGGGCGTTTCTTGAAAAAACAGGTAATGCCAGGGTTGGACTGGACGAGTTCCTGTTGCATATAGCAGGTCCTCTTGAGATTAAAAATCTTACTACTTCGGGACAAAAAATACAAAAAGGAGATATCCTGGCCGAATTGCATCATGACGGAAAGCAACTAAAAGTACATTCTCCCATTTCGGGAAAAGTCATGGGGCAAAACACCTCGATAGACAATCAACCCGAATCAACAAAAATTGATCCTTATAAAAAAGGGTGGCTGGTAGAGATGCAGCCGTCCCGATGGAAAGAGGAAATTCAATCGTTCTTCCTGGCCGACCAGGCGACGCAATGGGTTAAAACAGAGATGGAGCGACTGAAAGATTTTATGGCCTCTGCTGCTGAGAAATATTCTCCGGCCCCGTCTATGGTAACCTTACAGGATGGCGGGGAAATCAGGGGAAATATTCTTCCGGAGCTACCAAAGGAAGCCTGGGAGGATTTCCAGCAAAGTTTTTTAGAAAGCAAATAAAAAATGACTATAGCTTTGTGGACAATGGTAATATAGTTAAATTGCACATAAAATAATTTAGAATCATTATGCAGTGGCCTCTCGATAAGCAGGTCACTGCATATATGCATGACCAGACAGTTAATTCGGTTTGTTGATTGAAATACGGAAGCTCAAATGGCGCAGAAAAATAACTTTTTCAAAGACTTCTTTAAACATCCATTTTTTCATAAATACCTGAGGTTTCGCTCCTCAATATATGTAAGAGTGGTATACATTATCCTTATGGCCTCCCTTATCTTATTTGTTTCTTTTGGATTGATTTTTAGGTCTGTATACGAGGAACATCTTAAAACGGTCATTTTACAGAACGGAAATAATATCGGTTCAATGGTGGAAGGTTCCTTATATCATTCGATGCTGGAGAATGATAAAGCCGAACTGCAAAATACGCTGGATATCATCAACACCATGTCGGGTATTGATGAGGTCAATATGTATAACAAGCATGACAGCCTTGTTTATTCCTCCGCGCCGGTCAATGCAGAAGGACATAGCGACCCGAATTGTATCAGGTGCCATAGCAATAGTAAATCTCTCTTCCCCAGAAAACAAAAAGCTTATCAAATCATTGACTCTGATGATGAATGCAGTATGAACGTCAATGATAATGATCACCGGCATTTATTGATTCGCTCCCCTATTCACAATGAAAGATCCTGCTATACGGCAGCATGTCATGCTCATAGCAAAGATGAAAAAATACTGGGCTCGTTGATCATCAAAATACCCCTGGAAGACTTAGATAATGCCGTACAGGAATCTTCAACGAAATTCTACATCCTGGCCACACTCATTACTCTGCTGTTGGTTACCATTATTATTGTCTTTACCCGTAAGAAAATCAAGCACCCGCTGAACAATATTATTGTAGCCAGTGAAAAAGTGGCCAAAGGCGACCGGGATACCCGGCTACCGGTCAGCCCGAAGCAGCTTGATGATATACGCATGGTTTCTTATGCATTCAATAAAATGCTTGACAATTTGCAGACAGCCACCCAGGAGCTGGAAAACTGGTCGCAGCAATTGGAATATAAGGTGCAAAAGAAAACAGAAGAGCTTGGAGCGGCCCAGAACGAACTGATCCATGTGGAACGGATAGCCTCCTTAGGAAAGTTATCTTCGTCGGTGGCCCATGAAATAAATAATCCCTTATCCAGCGTTTTGACTTATACCAAATTGGTTAACAAACAATTGAGAAATCAGGAGATGAACCGGCAAGCGCAGCAAAACATCCTGAAATACCTGAATATCATCGAGCAAGAGACCAAACGTTGCGGGGATATCGTCAAAGGACTGCTTGATTTCTCCAGGAATGAGCAGCAGAACTTCCAGCCGCGCCCGCTTCATCCTATTCTTGAGGATACATATAACCTTATGGAGCATCAGATGGAAATCAGCAACATCAAGTTTACTACTGATTTCCAGGCGGAGAAAGACAAGGTCTATTGCAGCCAAAACCAAATCAAGCAAGCCTGTGTTGCTATTATCCAGAATGCCTCTGAGGCAATTACCGAAGATGGGGCTATAACGCTTAAAACCTATAACCCGGATAAAGATAATATCACTATAGCTATTGAAGATAATGGGGTGGGAATAGCCTCAGAAGATATTCCACATTTGTTTGAGCCGTTTTTCTCCGCCAAGCAAAAAACAAGCGGTATCGGGCTGGGATTGGCTATTGTACACGGTATTGTTCAAAGTCACCAGGGTAAAATCGATGTAGACTCAGAGGTGGGGGAAGGCACTACCATCGCTATCACTTTGCCTTTAACATTTGAAAACGAAGAAGACTATGAGTAAAAAAATTTCCATATTAATTGTAGATGACGAAAAATCGGTTACAGACTCCCTGTACAACTGGTTTGTTGAAGACGGTTATCATGTCAGGTGTGCTGCAAATGCTAAAGAAGCTTTATCGATTCTTGAGTCGGAAACCTACCATATTGTTCTCGCGGATATCAAAATGCCGGGAATGGACGGATTGGAGATGCACCGGCGCATCAAATCCTTAAATCAGGAAGCTATAGTCATTGTCATGACGGCTTTTGCATCGGTGGATACTGCCGTGCAAGCCTTGAAAGATGGAGCTTACGACTATATCACCAAGCCTTTCGACCCCGATGATTTGTCCCACCTGATACGTAATGCCACCAGCCAAATCAGCCTGAAAGAAGAAAATGAAACCCTTAAAGACAAAATCAGTTCCCTGGAAAATGTCGAGGACCTGGTGGGGGAGAGTGAGGCTATGATGCAAGTGCTGCAGCAAGTACAAAGTGTCGCCTCTTCCAGTTCTTCGGTGATTATCAGTGGCGAAAGCGGAACCGGGAAAGAACTGGTGGCCCGCGCTATACACTCCAATTCACCGAGGAAATATTTTCCGCTGGTAAGTGTGCATTGCGGGGCTCTTCCCGAAAACCTGCTGGAGAGTGAATTATTTGGCCATGAAAAAGGGGCCTTTACAGGAGCTATGTTTAACCGTAAAGGTAGGTTTGAGATGGCTGACGGGGGAACTATCTTCCTGGATGAAATAGCTACCATCTCATCCAAAATGCAGGTAGAGCTCCTTCGCGTATTGGAATCGGGTAAATTTATGCGCGTGGGAGGCAATAAAGAAATCAGTTCGGATTTCAGGGTGATTTGTGCCACCAACAAAGACCTGAAAAAAATGGTGGAAAACGGCACTTTCCGCGAAGATTTGTATTACAGGCTGAATGTCGTCAACATCAATGTGCCTCCCTTAAGGGAAAGAAAAGAAGATATCCCGGTGCTGGCCGACTATTTCATCGAAAAATACTGTAAATCAATGAACCGCGAAAAAGTAAGCATCGATAAAGCGGCCATAAAACGCCTTGAAGAATATGATTTTCCGGGGAATGTGAGAGAACTTGAAAACATGATAGAGCGAGCCCTTGTGGTGGGGAATTCGAATACCATTCGCTTAAAAGACCTCCCCCTTGAAAAAGGCGGGGAAGCTCCCACACCCGTTGAAAGTCTTAACGAGAATGAAAAAAGACATATTAAGAACATCCTTGATAAATACGACTGGAATATATCGCGCGCAGCGAAAATCTTGAAAGTAGACAGGGCTACTTTATACAACAAGATAAAAAAGTATAATCTAAAAACCTCTGACAAGGAAAATCATTAAACACAAGCCACCAATTTTAAGAGGATCAAGGGAACGTAATTTTTATACTACGCAATGATGGCGCGAAAAAAGATCACACTGGTATCATTCGGATATTTCGACAGAAAATTTGTCGAAGATGTGGCCCGTGCTATCGAAAAGGAAATTAATGCCGAGGTTACCACAAAGGAAGGGCACCTTGATCTGAGCAAATATTATGATGTCAAACGCCGCCAATACAATGGGGATGATCTGCTGAAATTCGTAGATAACTCCTATCCATCGAATCGCGGGAAAACAATGGGGCTTTTCGGTGTAGACTTATTTATTCCGATTTTAACACATATCTTCGGCCAGGCCTATCTCAACGGGAATACCGGTGTGGTCTCCCATTTCAGACTGAATAATGAGTATTACGGATTGAAAGCCGATAGGAAGTTGCTGCTGGAACGTTTCATCAAAGAAGTCATCCATGAGTTGGGCCATACTTATGGACTCACGCATTGCCATGTCCCTACCTGTGTAATGCGATCCAGTACCTATGTGGAAGATCTTGATGAGAAATCCGCCTCCTTCTGTGACCATTGCCGCGAAAAAATATAATAAAGCTTTTCATCTTTCAAGAAGAGGAAGGCTCTATGACAGGCATACGAATAGAATAAAACATCCCGAAAAGGGAAGTAAACAGAGTAATCAGATAAAATGTCAAACTTACAGTGACACTCACTTCAGGTGAAAGGGCAAGGTATTGAGCGCCATACAAAAATGCCAGCTCACGCGTTCCCGCACCACCAACCGATATAGGTATAATAGCAACAAGTGAAGAGATAAGGAAAACAAAGATATAAGACGTCATCTGATCCGAAATCCCGAAACCCTTCAGTATCAGTAACACTGACAAAACCTGAAGACCCTGCACTAAAAAGGAATATGCTACGACAGGAAGATATATCTTTAAGTACCTCTTAAAAAAGAGCTTATACAATAAAGCAAAACCTCCCAAAACGACAATAATAAGCAGCCACGCATAATCCGAGAAAGGAATAGGGTTTTTTGTAAAGGAAAGGAGCAGAAATGCAAAAGAGGTCAAAGCCACTACCCCGGTCAACCGATCGACAAAAACAGCTCCGAACAGTTCTTTTAGGTCCTTCCCCAGCTTCTTTTTCAGAAGATAAATTTTATAGGCATCGCCACTGACGCCTCCCGGCAGGAAAATATTATAAAACATGCCCAACCAATAGAGCTTCAGGTTTTCCTTTTCGGAAATAAAAATACGGTGGTTTCTGAAAAAAATATTCAAGCGCAGGGAAGAGGTTATTTTAGAAAAAACAAATAAAATCAGGGCAAAAACCAAATAGGCATAATCGGCTTTTTGAAGGATTGACCATACCCGCGCCGGGTCAATTTGGGTAAAAACCCAGGCAAGCGCCGCTGCCGCAATGGCAAGCTTCAGAACAAGCTTCAGGGCCTTATTTCTCTTCGTGGAAGGTTGTGACATTTCTGACCCTGTAGGGTTTTTTCTGTTGCGATTCGTAATAGGTGCGCATTAAAAACTCGGCCATAATTCCTATGGTAACCAACTGGATGCCCCCGATAAGCAGCATAATCCCCAAAAGTAGCAAGGGTTTCCCCCACAAATCCTGCCCTCCGATCTTCAAAGCCAGAAGGTAAAGATTGATGACAGCCCCAGCCACAAAGGCTAATATACCTAAAGACCCAAACAAGTGCATGGGTCTCTGCATATATTTCCTGAAAAATATCATCAGCAGCAAATCACTAATCACCTTAAAAGTACGTCTGAAGCCATATTTGGAATTCCCATATATCCTGGGATGATGGGTTACCTCCATCTGTGTAATCCTTCCCCCTTCAAACGCAGCCAGCACGGATATAAAACGGTGCAATTCCCCGTAAAGACCAATATTCTTAGCGAGTTGGGCCTTGAATACTTTTAATGCACAGCCATTATCTGCAATACGCACTCCTGTTGAGCGGCGAATTATAGCATTGGCAATTTTTGAAGGAATTTTCCGTAACCAGTTATCTTTCCGGTGTTTCCGTATTCCTGCCACCAGGTCCCAATCCTCGTCCACAGCTTTTTTGACCATAGCGGGTATATCGGCGGGGTCATTCTGAAGGTCACCATCCATCGTAACCACATAGTCACCAGTGGCATAATCAATACCTGCGGCCAGCGCAGAACTCTGCCCGTAATTCTTTTGCAGCTCAATGAGATGTACCTTTTCATCATTAAGGGATCTGATTTCAGAGACTGTATGATCATAGGAACCGTCATCCACAATAATGATCTCATACTCGAAATCCATAAGATTTTCATGGATTTTTGAGATCAACAATGCGACATTGTCCGCCTCATTAAAAACCGAAATCACCACTGATAGTTTTGTACTCATATGCCTGCGTTTAGGACAATGACGAACCGCGGACATTTGGATCGCCATTTTAAAATATTACGTATTTTTGCGCCAAAGTTACAGTGAAAATTTGAAACAGTTGAATCAGACCCGTATAAATACAAACCCATGTTTGATAAAAAAATACAAGCCAAATATTTTTACCCGCTGCTGATCATTATCGCTTACTTTTTGTTATCCTCCAATATTGGGGGGAGTAACATCTATATCCTCGACGAAGCAAAAAATAGCGAATGTGCCCGCGAAATGATGGAACGCAGCGATTGGGTGGTGCCTACTTTCAATTACGAACTGCGCACCGATAAACCTCCCCTGCATTATTACTTCATGATGATGGGTTATAGTATTTTTGGGGCGAATGAATTTGGAGCCCGGTTTTTTTCCTCCGTCTTCGGGGTATTAACCATTCTTATCACCTTTTTCTATGTTCGTAAGTTTGTTGGATACCGGCAGGCTTTGCTCACGCTGATCATCCTTTTATCCTCCCTGCATTTTTTACTTGAATTCCACCTTGCTGTACCTGACCCCTACCTCATCTTTTTTCTAACGCTTGCATACTTTAGCTTTTATGATTTTTTCAAATATGAAAAGAAGTCATCTCTCTTTATCATGTACCTGGCCATTGCATTAGGGACCCTCACGAAAGGACCGGTGGCTATTGCATTACCCGGCCTGGTATTTTTAATCTTCCTCTTATTAAGGCGAGGCAAGCAATGGAAACTCATAAAAAGCTACAGGCCCCTTTTAGGCGCCCTTTTGGTACTGGCTATTAATGTTCCGTGGTATTACATGGTAGGTTTGGAAACCGATTGGGAGTGGGTCCGCGGATTCTTCCTGGAGCATAATATCGACCGGTTTGTAGACACCAAGCATGGTCATGGCGGCTTCTTTTTAATAACGCCGCTTTATGTATTTATGGGCATGCTACCTTTTGCCGTTTTTATGATACAGGCGCTTGTGCGTAATAGCAAAGTATTGACCCATGATGATTTTATCACTTACTCTTTTCTTACGGCAATGATAATTATCATATTTTTTACTATCTCAGGCACCAAGCTACCTAATTATACCATACCGGCCTATCCTTTTATTGCCGTCGTTACCGCTTATTTCCTGACGATGCAAGCCAATATAAATAAAAAATGGCCTTATTACCTGCATCTGTTCCTGGCACTGCTTTTACCCGCCATACTGTATGCTGTGTTTACATTTGAAAACTCATTATCGCATCTTAAACCTCATGCTTTTTGGCTGCTTGTCCTACCTTTAGCTGGTATAGCCGCCCTGGTTTTTCAATACAAAAAAAGCCATCAGACTGCTTTAAATTCACTTATTGCCGGATGGGTCGCCGCTTCCCTGCTGTTCTTCTTTATCATATATCCTGAAATGGATCAGGAAAACCCGGTTTACAAGACGTATGAAAAGATTAATCTTAATGAAAAGAAAGTAGCCTATTACGGCAAATACAATCCGGCATATATTTTTTACCTAAAACAAAAGCTGCCCGAATTAACTTCGCCGGAGGAAGTAGAAAAATTTTTGGATCAGGAAGAGGCTGTTGTCATTACGGCTGAAAAATATATGGCTAAATTAAAACAGGTTCCCCACGCACAGACTTTGGTCAAACAAAAAGACCTGTTTGAGGTGCGTACAACCGTTGTCCTTGTACCGAAAGAAAAATAGTTGGGCAAAATATGCTTAAAATCCCAACATTTAATTTATTGTTACGTAAAATAGAATTTGAGCATCAGGTATTTTTTTGTATATTGCTTTAACGTTAAAAATTTAAAATAATGGATTGTCCAGTCTGTCAATATAAGGGAATTCCGGAGAGTACGAAAAAATGCCCGAATTGTCATTCGGATTTAACCGGATTCAGGCAATTATACCAATTACGGGATACCCTCAAACAAAAGCGCAATATCATATTTGCTATGGGTGCTTTATTGGTGAT
This sequence comes from Bacteroidales bacterium, assembly GCA_021738485.1. GTDB lineage: Bacteria > Bacteroidota > Bacteroidia > Bacteroidales > JAIPAH01 > JAIPAH01. The sequence continues at coordinate 21,254 of JAIPBX010000048.1, forward strand.
ACTTATGGCCGTTTTAGGGTATATGTTTCTGTTTTCTAACAGCTTACCCAGCCGCTTTTCGAATATGGCACTCCAGGAAAAAGAGAATGAAATAGTTAAGCTGAAAAAGCAGAACAGCCGGTTGCAAAAACAAATCCTCGATCTGCAGCAGCAACTCAACATGAAAAATATGGCCGATACAGGACAGACCGGCCAGGATGAGGAGCAGTTCCAAAAAGTTATTCCCTCTCCTTCGGAACAGGAAAAGCAAGCCGCCTCTCCCGCTTCACCCTCTGCGAAGCGACAAACGCAAGAGAAAAAACCGGCACAACAACGAAAAACCACAACAAAGACCGAAGAGAAAGAGGGGCCACAAAACGTAACCTATTACAGAGTGAAAGCCGGGGAAACCCTTTATTCGATAGCAAAACGAATGTATGGCGACGGCAAAAAGTATAAAAAAATTATGGAAGACAACAATATTGAAGATCCGTCTGACGTCCAGGTAGGTATGAAACTGAAAATAATCAGATAAAATGGAAAAAACCGACAGGATTATTAATGCTTTGGTGCGCCAGCTAGCGCAATATATGCGTAAAAGCTGGGAGATAGAAAATTCCAATAAATACGTCGAGCAAGAGCGTGAAGAACAAACCTCCCAGTTTGAGAAGCTCCGCTCGGAGCTAAGAGAAAGCAGCCAGGAGAATGCCGAGCTAAAAGAATTTATCTCTGATTATAAGCAACAGATAGAGGATATGGAGCAACGGCTGCAGACGATGGAGCAGCAAAGAAAAAAACAAAAAGAAACGGTGGACAATCTCATGGCCGAAAACCTGGACCTGAAAAAACAGATAGCGGCCCTCAAAGGAGAAGAAGAAGGCGACGACAATCAGGAAGAATAGTTTTTTAGTATCGCCTTGTTTATCCGGCGAGCTAACGAAGGTCCTTCATAAATAAAACCCGTATATACCTGAACCAGGGAGGCTCCGGCTCTTAACTTTTCTAAAGCATCTTTGGGGGTCATAATACCGCCCACACCAATAATAGGTAATTCCTTGCGTGTTTTTTTGGAAATATATTTTATAATTTCCGTGGATCGCTTATGCAATGGCTCTCCACTAAGGCCTCCCTCCCCTATATTTTCTACTGCCTCAGGTGCGGTCGTAAGCCCGGACCTTGAAAGGGTGGTATTAGTGGCTATAACGCCATGAATGCCAGCTTCATCAATAATATCGAGGGTATCATCTATCTGGGAATTGTTTAAATCGGGAGAAATCTTTAACAACACCGGTTTGGGTTTGACTTTTGAATTATTAACCTCCGTTACTTTATTTACTATGGTTCTAAGCTCTTCTTTATCCTGGAGCTCTTTCATGTTACTGATATTCGGACAACTTACGTTGATAACAAAGTAATCCACATAAGGAAATAATTTTTGAAAAGCTATCTCATAATCTTCCGGAGCATTTTCCCGGGGCGTATCCGTATTTTTTCCAATATTCCCCCCGATTATGCATCGCGGTTTAATTCTTTTTATCCTTTCTACTGCTTCCGCCACACCGTCGTTATTAAAGCCCATACGATTGATAAGGGCCTTGTCGCGGGGCAACCTAAAAAGCCTTGGGCGGGAATTTCCCGGTTGAGCCTGCGGGGTGAAGGTGCCTATCTCTACAAAACCAAATCCCAAATCGGCCAGCTCATTATACAGCTTTCCTTCTTTATCAAAACCAGCAGCCATCCCTACCGGATTCGGAAATGAAAGCCCCCATAAACTTCGCTGTAAGCGATCGTCTTTCACCACGAAATGATTCCGGGCCAGCATTCTGATTCCCTTCAACCGCATACTTGCCCCTAAAAACCAGGAAACCACACGATGGATGCGTTCCGGATCGGAGGTAAAAAATAGTGGTTTGAAGATTCTCTTATACATCTTTCAGATTATTAAACACTAAGCTCTTATTTACTGTCTATTTAATTAGCCTATTCAAGTACCAAACTTATTATAGAATAACGCAAAGTATTTTCTAAAGGGTATAAACAAAATGTTAAACTATACTTAACTTTTATCCTCCTCACCTGTCGTTTGACTATTTTGTTCATCGTC
>JAIPBX010000049.1 GCA_021738485.1 Bacteroidales bacterium
CTTTTAACGGTTCAATATTAATGTAATTGATAATGTCGGCCGCAAAAGCATACATCAAAAGCAATCGGGCATCATCTTCGTTGAGCCCTCTTGTTTTCAGGTAAAACATAGCTTCGTCGTCCAGTTGGCCGACAGTAGCTCCGTGACTACACGTGACATCATCTGCATAAATTTCCAGAAAAGGTTTCGCATCTACCATGGCCTTATCTGTAATAGCGATATTTTTGCTATTCTGATAGGCTTGCGTCCGTTGGGCATCTTTCCTTACCAGTATATGCCCGTTAAAAACAGCGTGGGCGTTATCATCGGTAATCCCTTTAAAATGCTGATTACTGGTGCAATCTGAAACTGCATGGTCAATTTTTACCTGGTTGTCGACATGCTGGGCTTTATCCACCAGATAGAGACCCAGCACATCAGCATTGGAATGGCTTCCCATAAGTTTCACATGCGATTCATTGCGTATCAATCCTCCATTCAATGTTATTGCATTGGTCGATAAGTTGGAACCGGCTTCCTGCTCGTAGAAGGAAGTGTTGACCAAAGTCGAATTATCATTAAGGTTTTGCAGCTTATAGTGATCCAGGCTAGCGCCTTCATCCAGATACATTTCCGTAACCGAGTTGGTAAAACTGGTTTCCTGGTTAGTGGAATCATCGCAATGCACCAATCGCAGCTTACTGTTTTTACCCATGACTACCAGGTTACGATTATGCACCAAAACATAATCATTCTTCTGGGTTACATTCACCATCTGGATGGTCTTGTCCATCTCGACATTGTCAGGGACATAGATAAATATTCCGTCCTGAGCAAAAGCTGTATTCAGGGCCACTAACCCGTTCAACCGGTAATCGGCGATCTTTCCGTAATGCCGGGCGAAAAAGTCAGGATATTCCGTCATGGCTTTAGCCAGACTTCCAACAACAACGCCATTATCAAATTTAGTCAGCGGTTTCCCTTTCGCAATGTACCATCCGTTAAGCTCCGTAAAAAGGTGCGTATCAAAATCCGGAATTTCACATTGCAAAAGTTTGTCGGTATCGACGCCTCCAAAATCAGGCTCGGTAATGACTTTATAATCATGCTGCAATGCTTTAAGAACATCCGTACTCTTCCATTGTTCCAGCCTCTCGGTAGGAAACCCATGATCGGAAAAATAATTAATCGCCCTGTCTCTAAGCCTTTTTACCGGCTCCAGGTCATTAGCCAGAATTTTATGCGAAGCATCTTTATATATTTTAAGCAATTCCTCCTTAAGCGCAGGTTGCTCAATAACTTTTTTGTTACTCATACCCTCATTTTTTGAATTCAAACGTTGCTATGACGTTGCCGACTCTTTACGCAGCCACTCATACCCCTTACTTTCAAGCTCTTTAGCAAGTTCCTTATCGCCGGAACGAACAATCCGTCCGTCATACATTACATGTACTTTATCCGGCACGATATAATCCAAAAGGCGCTGATAGTGTGTGATAAGTACGGTAGCATTATCCTTGCGCCTAAGCTTATTCACCCCATGGGCAACAACTTTTAGTGCATCGATGTCAAGTCCTGAATCCGTCTCATCCAAAATCGACAACCTCGGATCCAGCATAGCCATCTGAAATATCTCATTCTTCTTCTTCTCCCCGCCTGAGAAGCCTTGGTTCACAGAGCGTTTAGTCATCTTGTCATCAATACCAATCAGCTTTTTCTTCTCGGCCATTAATGCCATAAACTTGTTAGCCGGAAGGGGATCTAACCCTTTATGTTTCCGGATTTCATTCACGGAAGTTCGCATAAAGTTGGTCATGCTAACACCGGGTATGGCCACAGGATACTGAAAACCAAGAAACAACCCTTCCCGTGCCCGCTCTTCCACGTCCATTTCAAGCAGGTTTTTCCCATCGAAATATATCTCCCCTTCTTCTACCTTAAAATCTTCTTTCCCGGCAATCACTTCAGCAAGTGTACTTTTCCCGGTTCCATTGGGTCCCATAATGGCATGTATCTCCCCTTCCTTCACTTCGAGGTCAAAACCCTTTATTATTTGTTTATCATCTATTGATACTTTTAAACCTTTAATTGTCAGCATATTCTTAGATTATTACATTTACATTCATTATCCTACACTACCTTCAAGACTGATGGACAGCAATTTTTGTGCTTCCACAGCAAATTCCATGGGCAATTTGTTCAGCACCTCTTTGGCGTAGCCATTCACTATAAGGCTAATGGCATTTTCTTCATCAATACCTCTTTGCTGGAGGTAAAACAATTGTTCTTCCGATATTTTGGATGTTGTGGCTTCATGTTCCACAATCGATGATTTATTATCCGTATGGATGTATGGGAAAGTGTGTGCTCCGCATTTATCGCCCAGCAACAGCGAATCGCACTGAGAAAAATTTCTGGCATTCGCTGCTTTGGGAGTCATCTTCACCAATCCCCTGTAGCTGTTATTGCTGTAACCACTCGAAATTCCTTTCGAAATGACCGTACTCTTGGTATTCCGGCCTATATGGATCATCTTGGTTCCGGTATCGGCTTGCTGATGGTTATTTGTTACGGCTACCGAATAAAATTCACCCTGCGAATTATCTCCCATCAGCACACAACTCGGATATTTCCATGTAACGGCCGAACCGGTTTCCACTTGTGTCCATGATATCTTAGAGTTACTGCCTTTAGCCAAACCGCGCTTGGTGACAAAGTTGTATATTCCTCCTTTGCCGTTCTTATCGCCGGGATACCAGTTTTGAACGGTAGAATACTTCACTTCCGCATCTTTCAGAGCCACTATCTCCACCACGGCAGCGTGCAGTTGATTTTCATCGCGGATAGGGGCCGTACATCCTTCAAGGTAACTCACGTAACTATTCTCATCACCGATAATCAAGGTACGTTCAAATTGGCCGGTATTGGCTGCATTAATCCTGAAATAGGTAGACAATTCCACGGGCGTTGTAACACCCTCAGGAATGTAACAGAAAGAACCATCCGTAAAAACAGCCGAATTTAAGGCGGCAAAGTAATTATCTCCCTTGGGAACTACTGAACCCAGATACTTTTTCACTAATTCCGGATGATTCTGCACCGCTTCACTAAACGAGCAGAAAATAATTCCTTTTTCCTGGAGGGTTTCCTGGAAAGTGGTTTTTACCGATACGCTGTCCATCACGGCATCCACAGCCACGCCGGTCAGCTTCTTTTGCTCTTCCAGGGAAATGCCTAATTTGTTAAAGGTCTCCAGCATTTCCGGGTCTACCTCATCCAGGCTGTTATATTTCTTCTTTTTGGGAGCGGAAAAATATACAATGTCCTGGAAATCAATTTTAGGATATTTAACATGAGCCCAATCGGGCTCTTCCATTTGTTGCCAGATATGAAATGCTTCAAGCCGATATTCCAGAAGCCATTCGGGCTCATTTTTTTTCTCGGATATCATACGTATGATATCTTCATTTAATCCCTTAGGCACCTGATCGGCTTCAATATTCGAAACAAAACCGTATTTATATTCTGATTGCGTTACTTCATCTATTATTTTATCACTATCAGCCATATCCACCTCTTTTAGCGTTAGTTAGATTCAATTAAAACACCGGCAAAAATAACATTTTTATCAACACATTTTTACCTTTTGCGTTGTCATACTAACAAAGGCTACTCCTTTTTGTTTCTGCCATTGGATTCCGGCAAATTAAAAGATTGAATCATCCAATGATAAATCGTATTACGAAGAAGTTTGTTAATTTTGCAGGGAACGAAAGAAAAGGCTATGTATAACAAACGATCAGAACGTACAGAGATTTCAGCTTTGGGTGAATTTGGACTTATAAAACGGATTACAAAGGATATTCCTGTTAAGAATACTTCCACCATAAAAGGTATTGGCGACGATGCTGCCGTTATCGATAACACGAATAAGGTGACACTATTGAGCTCCGATATGCTCATTGAAGGAGTAAACTTCGACCTGGTTTATTTCCCTTTAAAACATTTGGGATATAAGGCAGCTGTTATCAACTTCTCGGACATTTTTGCCATGAATGGACAACCGACCCAAATCACAGTTAACATAGCAGTATCCAACCGTTTTGCTGTGGAAGCCATTGAGGAAATCTATGCAGGTATACAGTTAGCTTGCAATCATTATAACGTAGATTTTGTGGGAGGCGATACTTCCACAAGTCCTCACAGCCTTTTTCTTTCGGTAAGTGTCGTCGGTCAGGCCGACAAAGACGAGGTCGTTTACCGCAATGGGGCCAAAGAAAACGATTTGCTCTGCGTGTCGGGGGACCTTGGTTCAGCCTATATGGGAATGCTTATCTTGGAGAGAGAAAAGCAAGCTTTCAAAGCTAATCCTGACGTACAGCCCGATCTTTCGGGCCAGGATTACCTTTTGGAACGTCAGCTCAAACCAGAAACCCGGGCCGATATTCTCCGAATATTGAGAGAAGCCAAAGTGAAACCCACTTCCATGATAGATGTCTCCGACGGTCTGGCTTCGGAAATCCTTCACTTATCCACAGAATCTAAAACAGGATGCAATCTTTATGAAGAAAAACTGCCTATCGATTTCAAAACCGAAGAAACCGCCAAAGAATTCAATATTGCCCCGACTGTAGCTGCCTTAAGTGGTGGCGAAGATTACGAACTGCTGTTTACAATCGACCAAAAAGATTACGAAAAAATCAAAGATATCCCCGAAATTTCTATTATCGGTCATATGACGGATATTAAAAGTAGTGCTAACCTAATTAGCCATGACGGCAAAGTAGCTCCGCTCACCGCCCAGGGCTGGGATGCTTTGTTAGACCTGGAAAAAAATCCTGAAAAGAAGAAAAAACAAGAGGGGAACCAGGAGAATGAGGATAAGAAACAATGAGTGCGGATAAGGTGAATACGAATTATGAGAAACTCGATCCTATCATCAAAACGCTGCCCGATAAGCCGGGCATTTACCAGTATTTTGATGAAGACGGGAAAATCATATATATAGGAAAAGCTAAAAACCTCAAAAAACGAGTCACTTCCTATTTCACCAAAGCCCATGAATTTACGGGCCGGATTCGACTGTTGGTCAAAAGAATCGCCGATATCCGCACCATGGTTGTGGATTCGGAAACCGATGCCCTTCTGCTGGAAAACAACCTGATCAAAAAATACCAGCCGCGCTACAACGTCCAGCTAAAAGACGATAAGACCTATCCGTGGATTTGTATCAAAAACGAACCCTTCCCGAGAGTTTTCTCCACACGAAATCTTATTAAAGACGGCTCGGAATACTTTGGGCCTTATGCTTCCGTAAGGATGATGAATACCCTCCTGGATCTAATCCGCCAGCTCTATCCTTTGCGTACCTGCAACTACAACCTGACGGAGGAAAACATCAACAAAGGAAAATTCAAAGTCTGCCTGGAGTACCACCTGGGAAACTGCAAAGGTCCTTGCGAGGGGCTGCAAACCAAGGCCGACTACGACCAAACCATCAGTCATATCCGTAACATCATCAAAGGAAATATCAACTCTGTCATCAGGGAGTTCAAAAATATTATGATGGATTATGCGGATAAAATGGAATTTGAAAAAGCCCAGCGAATCAAAAACAAACTGGACATTCTTACCAAATTCCAAAGCAAATCAACGGTTGTTTCGCCGAATATAAATAACGTAGAGGTCTATTCTCTGATTGATGATAAGAAGAGCGGTTATGTAAACTTCCTGAAGATTGTCAGCGGGGCAATTATCCAAACCCACACGATCGAGCTAAAGCGTAAGCTGGACGAATCGGCCGAAAAACTGCTTTCGATTGCCATCACCGAATTTCGTCAGCGCTTTGACAGCGATGCCCGGGAAATTATTGTCCCATTCGAACCGGAGGAAACTCCCGGCAAAGATATTGAGATCACTATCCCGCAAAGGGGCGACAAAAAACATCTGCTGGAGCTTTCGGAGCGGAATGCGAAATATTATAAGTTTGAAAAAGAAAAGCGCAGCGAACTGGTCGACCCCGATCGTCATAAAAAACGCCTTGTGGAGCAAATCAGGAAAGACCTTGGCATGAAAGAATCGCCCGTTCGTATTGAATGCTTTGACAATTCAAATTTCCAGGGTGATTACCCGGTCTCGGCCATGGTCCATTTCAAAAATGCCCAACCGCTGAAGAAGGAATATCGTCATTATAATATCAAAACGGTCGAGGGGCCTAACGACTATGCTTCTATGGAAGAAGTGATGCGCAGGCGCTACAAACGCCTTCTCAACGAAGAAAAGCCCCTGCCCCAGCTAATCGTCATTGACGGCGGCAAAGGACAGCTAAATGCTGCATACAAAACGCTTAAAGAACTTGGGCTGGAGCAGAAAATTTCGGTGATCGGTATCGCCAAAAGGCTGGAAGAGATTTACAAACCCGGCGATCCGGTGCCCATGTACCTTGACAAAACCTCCGAATCGCTGAAAGTTATCCAGCGTATGCGTGACGAGGCCCATCGTTTCGGCATCACCCACCATCGCAAGCGCCTCCAGAAAGGAACGATAAAAACCAGTTTGACCGAAATCAAAGGTATTGGGGAAACCACAGCTACAGAGCTGCTTTCTCATTTCAAATCATTGACGCGCATCAAGCAAGCCGGCGAAGAAGAAATTGCCAAAGTTATCGGGCCGGCCAAAGCTAAACTGATAACCGAACATTTTTCAGAGCAAAAAGAGCAAAACAACTAATTCCACGGCTTAAATCCGGTTTTATCTCCCTTAGAATCCTCACCGCATCTATTTTCCTTATCAAAAACAATCCGTATATTCGTTTCCTTATTGACCAATACCGGACAGATGCGAAAAACCATTATTGCTCTATTGCTGCTGCTTTCATTCACGGGTATCTCCCAGGAGATGCCCGAAACATCGCAGGAGGATTTTAAACTGGAGTTGCCTGACATCATTGTTTCCGGGGTAGATCAACAAGTAAACGTCACACTCACCGATAAAGATTTATACGGATATTTTGAAAACCATAAGGTTGAAGTAACGATAAACGGAGAAACCGATACGCTGACCTTTCACGACGGTAGCCTGCGTTTTGAAATGCAGTTCAGTACTGAAGATGAATATGTCCTTCGCTCCGATTTATTCTCTTTCTCAGGGAATGTCAATGCCATTCCCCTCTGGATGTCGATTTTACCTCCCCTGATAGCCATTTTAATGGCTCTGGTTTTCAGGGAAGTTTTTTCTGCACTGTTTACAGGTTTACTGGTAGGCACCACCATCATTTACTTTTATGCCGGCAATAATCTTCTCATAGCCTTTTTCAAAGGGATTTTTGCCATATCAGAGGAATATATCATCGAAGCCCTTTTTGATACCGGTCATTTATCTATCATTGTCTTTTCAATGATGATCGGGGGCATGGTGAACCTTATAACCCGTAACGGGGGGATGAAAGGCGTGGTTAACCGGCTCTCAAAATACGCCAAAACATCCCGCTCGGGGCAGTTTGTCACCTGGCTGTTGGGAATCGCTATATTTTTTGATGATTATGCCAATACGCTGGTTGTGGGTAATACCATGCGACCGGTCACCGACCGTCTAAAGATATCACGGCAGAAACTTGCCTATATAGTAGACTCCACAGCCGCTCCCATTGCGGCCATTGCTTTCGTAACCACCTGGATAGGCGCTGAACTCAGCTATATACAGGACGGAATTAATACGATTGGGCTGGATAAAAGCCCTTATACGATTTTCCTGAATTCTCTTTCATATTCGTTTTATCCAATCTTCACCCTGGTGTTTATCCCTATACTTGTATGGAAACAGAGGGATTTCGGGCCTATGCATAAGATAGAATGCCATACGCGCCAACATGGTATAGACAAAACTGCAGATGCCGATAGTTTTTCCAACAAACTTAATGATCTGGAAGTTCCCTCTAACGTCAAAGCCCGAGCATACAATGCGGTGATACCGGTAGCTATCATCATTTTCGGCACTATGGCAGGGCTTCTGTATACCGGCTGGGACAGCGCATTGTGGGAGCAGGATATTTCCTTTACAAAAAAACTATCGGCCACCATAGGAGCGGCCGACTCGTACAAAGCACTTTTGTGGTCTTCCCTTTCGGGGATGATTGTAGCGGTATTGCTTACACAGATACAAAAAATACTTTCTTTAAAGGACTCGGTCGACAGCCTGATTAATGGCTTCCGCACAATGCTTACAGCAATTATTATCCTGATTCTGGCCTGGTCTATTGCAACGGTTACAGAACATATGCATACGGCGGATTTTATTTCCAGATTCCTGGTGGAGGTAGAAATGGCCCCTTACCTCGTGCCTACCCTTACCTTTATTATGGCCGCGCTGGTTGCCTTCAGCACAGGTTCCAGTTGGGGAACCATGGCCATTCTGTATCCCTTAATTCTGCCTGCTTCATGGCTCATCGGAACAGAAAATGGGCTGGAAATTACTCAGAATTATGAGATTTTCTTCAATGTGGTCTCCACAGTTTTGGCTGGTTCAGTGCTGGGAGATCATTGTTCGCCAATCTCTGACACAACCATTCTCAGCTCCCTGGCCAGCTCCTGTAACCATATCGAGCATGTGCGCACACAGTTACCTTATGCCCTGTCGGTAGGAGCTGTATCTATTTTTGCGGGCACATTGCCGGCAGCCTATGGAATTTCCTCATGGATTTTATTTCCGGTGGGAATAGCTATATTATACTTTATTGTGATATTTGCCGGGAAATATTCCGGAGAAGGCTCCGGTTGTAATAGCGGGTCATGACCACAATCGAAATCATAGCTCTCATCATCACCGGTTTTTTGGTAGGTTTTATCAATACCCTGGCAGGGGGAGCCACCATCATCTCGTTGTCTATGCTAATGTTTTTAGGTTTACCGCTGAATGTGGCTAATGGCACACATCGCATTGCTGCGGCATTACAAACCTTTACCTCGGTAGCCACCTTCCGCTCCAAAAAGGTCCTTGATTGGCGAAAAGGCTTAGTTTTGGGGCTTCCTGTGATCATCGGTTCTGTCATTGGAGCGCGTATCGCTATCGAAATCGACGAAGCGGTATTTGAAAAAATTGTGGCAGGCGTTATGATTATGATGCTTCTGCTTATTATTTACAAACCTAAACGTTGGTTGTATGGAAAGCAGGAGCTCCTTGAGCAAAGGTTTTCATGGAAACAGGTGATTATCTTTTTCATCCTGGGTTTATACGGCGGATTTATTTATGTAGGTATCGGGTACTTTTTGCTGGCAGCTATTGTTCTCTCTGCCGGTTATGACGTGGTTCGTGCGAATGCTATCAAAGTGCTGATAGTACTTATGTATGTTCCTTTTACTATCGGGATATTTCTTTGGGGCGATATGATTAACCTGCAATATGGCCTTGTTCTGGCAGCCGGCCAGGTGGCCGGAGCTTATATCGGCGCCCGGTCAGCAGTGGCTCAGGGAGCCGGTTTTGTGAGATGGGTGATGGTCATTTTCATATTTTTCAGCGTGGCTCATCTTACAAACCTTATTAATGTCGGTGAGTTATTGGCTGTGATTGGATAATACTTTTCCTTAAACCGGTCAATTTCCACAACACGCTCATAATCCATTCGTTCGGCAAGTCTATGGTATTTTTGTCCTGTTTTCAGCTTCTTAAATAATTTGTATGCTCCTAAAAGAATATAAAACTCTCACTTCTATCGGATATTCCCGATTTCCCACCTTAAAGGTTATCCAACAATTCTTTAAAAAATTTGTTATTTCGGTTAATTATGGAGCAATTCAAAATACCACAACGTCTTAATCTTAATCCCGGTGATCTCTATCGCATGGGACCAATAACAGAAAACTGTAGCTCCGGTTATTCTAATCAGATTTTAACGTATAAGGAAGACCGTTTTAAGTGTGAAAATCAAATTTTTATAAATTTGTAAAAAAGCCTTCATGGAAAATCTCAAAAAGCATATTCAGAACCTTGCTTCCGCTTTTCACAGGGAGGTAGTACAAATCAGGAGGCATATCCATCAATATCCTGAATTGGCTTTCGAAGAATATAAAACTTCGGAATATATTTCTCAAAAACTCACAGAATATGGAATAAAGCATCAAACAGGAGTGGCAAAAACAGGTATCGTAGGTTTCATTGAAGGCAAAAACCCCAATTCATATGTAGTAGGTCTTCGGGCTGATATAGATGCTCTTCCCATTCAGGAAGGAAACACCCATGATTTTGTTTCGAAAAACAAAGGAAAAATGCATGCTTGTGGCCACGATGCTCACACAGCTTCGTTACTCGGTACAGCCAAAATTTTGAACGAGTTGAAAGACAATTTTGAAGGTACGGTAAAACTCATTTTCCAGCCCTCGGAAGAGCAATTTCCGGGAGGGGCAAAGATGATGATTGAAGAGGGGGTCTTGAAAAATCCAAAAGTGAATGTCATACTCGGGCAACATGTTTATCCGCAATTGGAAGTCGGCGAAGTGGGGATGAAAAGCGGGTATTATATGGCCTCTACGGATGAAATCTATCTTACTGTCAAAGGGCGTGGGGGGCATGGTGCTCTACCGGAACAAAACGTTGACCCCGTACTGATTGCTTCTCACGTAGTGGTAGCGCTGCAACAAGTGGTTTCAAGAATTGCTGCTCCCAGCATGCCTACCGTACTGTCATTCGGGAGATTCATCGCTGAGGGTCAAACGAATATTATCCCTGATGAAGCAAAACTTGATGGTATTTTGCGGACTTTTGACGAAACCTGGCGCGAAGAAGCTCAAAAAAGAATTACCCGCATTGCCAAAGGCGTAGCTGAAAGTATGGGAGGATATTGCGATGTGTTTATTGACAATGGTTATCCCGTACTGGATAATGATGAGGAGGTCACTGAAAAAAGCCGGCAATATGCTAAACAAATGCTGGATACAGAAAAAGTCCATGAACTGGACTATAGGATGACCGCCGAAGATTTTGCCTACTACTCACATAAAATTCCCGCCTGTTTTTATCGTTTGGGCGTTAGAAATGAACATAAAGATATTACAGCAGGGCTGCATTCACCAAGGTTTGATTTGGATGAAGAAAGCCTTAAAACAGCTATAGAATTAATGAGCTGGTTAACCATACAACATTTAAAAAATCACTAAAATTTATTGACTATGAAACATTTAATTGCTTCCTTTATTTTTATCATTGCACTTGCGGCAACCACATACGGACAAAATGATTATGATCAGGCCATAGGAGTGCGCGGAGGCTTATTCAATGGGGTTACATATAAAAAAGCCCTCAGCAGTAATAACTACCTGGAAGTTCTGGGTTCGATACGCTGGGGAGGTGCTGTTGTAACAGGTCTTTATGAAGTGACTAAAAACCTGGACCCCGACACGCCGCGACTGAACTGGTATTATGGTTTTGGTGCCCACATTGGCTTATGGAGTGATTACAATAATAATGCATGGTTTGATGAAGATGCTGATGACTTTATGGCCATTGGTGCCGACGGTATCATAGGCATTGAATATACCTTTGAAGAGGTGCCTATTAATATATCCGCTGACTGGAAACCGGTTATAAATCTTATCGGGGCGGATAATGCAGTAGGCTTTTACGGTGGAGCCGCCTCGGTCAGGTATGTATTCTAAGTTATGAACAAAAAATCATAATTGATTTGATAGTTTTATGAAAGTGGGAAATAATTATTATACAACGGTTTGGGCTGATGGGCAGAAGGTGTGCATGATTGACCAAACCAAGCTTCCGTACCATTTTGAAATTTTTGAAGCTGAAAGCTATTTACAAACCTGTAAGGCTATCAAAAATATGGTAGTTCGCGGCGCCGGAGCCATTGGTGCGGCAGCCGGCTATGCAATGGCGCAGGCTTGTAGGGAAGCGCCAAAAGCCCGGTATGAACAAGCTATCACCAGGGCCCGTAAGGATATTGAAGCTACCCGGCCCACAGCTCAAAATCTATTCTTTGCCACAAAAAGAGTTTATGAAGCCGGTAAACAATCCCCTCAAAAAGCTGTGGAAAAAGCACGCTCCCTGGCAGAAGAAAACATCGATGAAGGAAAAAAAATCGGTGAATATGGTAATACCCTGATTAAGGACGGCTCAAATATTGAAACCCATTGCAATGCAGGCTGGCTGGCTTTCGTGGACCACGGCAGTGCCCTGGCTCCTATCTACCGCGCTAAACGTGAAGGCAAAAAAATGTTTATTTATGCCGATGAAACACGCCCCCGCGGACAGGGAGCCCGGCTTACGGCCTGGGAGCTTAAAAACGAAGATATCCCTCATGCGATAATTGCTGATAATGCGGGAGCCTGGTTAATGGCGCAAAATAAAATTGATATGGTCATAGTGGGTGCCGACCGTATTGCTGCTAACGGCGATGTGGCCAATAAAATCGGAACCCTGGAAAAGGCCATTGCAGCCTATCACTATGGAGTTCCTTTCTATGTAACCGCTCCCGTATCCACTATTGATTTTGCATGTGATCATGGCCGGGAGATTGTCATCGAAGAACGCGCTGAAGAAGAAGTATTATTTCAGGAAGGACCCGACGCACAAGGCAAGTGGCATAAAATAAGCGTGAGCTCCCCCGGTTCCGGGGCGGTAAATCCCGCCTTCGACGTTACTCCGGCGCAATACATTTCGGCTATTATAACCGAGAAAGGAATCGTTGAACCCTCACAACTACAAAATCTAAAATAATTTATTAATTTGCATCTTAAAATAAGTTAGTGGGAAAGGACATGAATTATCAGCTAAAAGAGGTTAAAGGCGAGAAAGACGGGAAGGAATTTATTCATTTACCTGTAAAGCTCTACAAAAACGAAAAAAACTGGATAAGACCACTGGATGATGATATTCAGAAAGTGTTTGATCCTAAAAGAAACAAATTTTTCAGAAACGGGACAGCCACAAGATGGCTCCTTAAGGATGAAAAAGGCCGGAATGTAGGCCGCATAGCGGCTTTTATCAATTACGACACGGCCAACAAAAAAAATGATCAGCCCACCGGCGGAATTGGCTTCTTTGAATGTATCAACGATCAGCAGGCCGCTAACTTGCTTTTTGATACCGCCAAAGATTGGTTGAGTGAAAAAGATATGGAAGCCATGGACGGGCCGGTAAATTTTGGCGACCGTAATGAAAACTGGGGCTTATTGGTGGAAGGGGACTACCCCCCCAATTATGGCATGCCTTACCATTTCAGCTACTACCGCGAGCTGTTTGAAAACTACGGCTTTCAGGTCTTTTTCAGGCAATACACATACCACAGGAAAATCCATTCCGACATAAGAGATATCGACGATCGGGTTTATGAAAAAGCCCGGCGTATTGTCAAAGACACGGATTACCATTTTATGCATATCGATAAAAACAATTTTGAGCAATACGCTGAAGAGTTTCGGGAAATATTCAATAAAGCGTGGGCCAAATTTGTAGGACTGGGGAAAATAACACAACCAAAGGCTAAAGCGCTGATAAGGAAACTAAAGCCCATCATGGACCCCGAACTATTTTGGATAGGTTATCACAATCAGAAACCGGTAGCCATGTTTCTGATGCTGCCTGATCTCAACCAAATCGTAAAACATGTCAACGGGAAGCTCGACTGGATGGGGAAAATCAAGTTTTTTTATATGATGAAAACCAAAAAAATTACGAAAGCTATAGGCACTCTTTTCGGCGTTGTGCCCGAATTTCAGGGTAAAGGAGTAGAAGCCGCCATGGTTATGGCTTTTGCTGATTTTGTCGGGAAAAAGAAAAATTTTCAGTATACGGATTTGGAAATGAACTGGATAGGGGATTTTAACCCAAAAATGATGCGAGTGGCCGAACAAGTAGGAGGAAAAGTACTGAAAGTACACCACACGTATCGGTACCTGTTTGACCGGAATAAAGAATTTAAACGAATGCCTGAGCATTAACATCAACATTAAAACTTATACCAATGTTACCGGAAAGCTTGACAGTTAAGGAAATTATCTATCTCCTGGCTGTTAAAAACAACACGGGAAGAGCTCCCTTAAAGCATGAAAACTTCCATTATGGAATTATTGGAGGAGCTATCTTAGAACTTACCTCACGGGAACGTATTACGATTGAAAACAAGAAACTAATAGTAAAAGATAGTACTTTTACCAATGATCGCGCCCTTGATTATATTCTGAATAAGCTTCAGAATCGCAAAAAACCCCGAAAAATTAAAACCTGGGTATCGGCTCTCACGGATCATTATAAAAAACTGAAAAAACCTATCAGGGAATCTTTAATAGATAAAGGTTATATAAAAGCTGAGCATAAGAAGTTTTTGGGATTTATTCCTTATACGAACCATCCAGTTATTAAAGAGAAGGAAAAGAAGGAAATCATCAGATACCTTCATGATATTATTCTTCAGAAGAAAAGTTATACTGAAAAAGAAGGGGCTGTTATTTCTATGCTATATCTTTCGGGGGTATTTCAAACGATTTTTTCAGCTAGGGTAGAAAGAAAACAAGCCAAAAAGAAAATCAAACAGCAAATCAAAGAAGGTTTAATCTCCTCTGCTGTCAGCGAATCCATCAAAGAAATGCAGGCTGCTATGATAGCTGCGGTAACGGCAGCTAGTGCCGCAGCTGCAGCAGCAGGGTCATCATCAAATTAATTTTCAACCATGTTAAAAAAAACACTCAAAAGCGGAGTAATTATCCCGGCCCTTGGTTTGGGTACCTGGGAAATGGGCGGCAGGACCACTAAAGATGACAGCGCCGACGATAAATACATCCAAGCTATTGAAACCGCTATTCAAAGCGGTTATAGACATATCGATACCGCTGAGATTTACGGCGACGGTCATACCGAAACTCTGCTGGCCCGTGCGAAAAAGGGCTACAATCGCGAAGAACTCATCATTACCAGTAAAGTGGCTAAATTCAATCTGGCTTACGAAAATGTGCTCCGCTCAGCAGAGAAAAGCCTGGAAAGGCTTGAAACCGACTACCTCGACCTTTACCTGGTACATCACCCCAATCCCGAAATTCCTGTAAAAGAAACCATGAAGGCTATGGATGAGCTGGTTGATAAAGGGATGGTGCGATCAATCGGTGTGAGCAACTTCAATATTAAGCAATTAAAAGAAGCCCGGGAAGCCGCGCGCCACCCTATCGATGTCAACCAACTGGAATATAATCTTCAAACACGGAATGCGGGGAAGTTTAATGTGGATATGGAAAACTCCATACTTCCCTATTGCCGGGAAAACAATGTACAGGTTATCGCATGGCGCCCCCTTGCCAAAGGCCAGCTGGACAAAGAAAATTCCATTATTAAATATCTGATGGAAAAATATGAGAAATCGGCTGAGCAGGTAGCCTTAAATTGGTTGATTCATAAAAAAGGATTGGCTACTGTTGTCAAAGCCACTTCCAAACACCATATCCAGGAGAATTTTCATTCCGCCGATTTTCAGATGGAAGAAAAGGACTACATGGTGCTGGATATGATGCATAAGGGGTAGAGCGCATTCACCACTGCTGATTTTTACCATTTTTACCCCTAACTGCTAAGAATGAGCAGTTTGAAAAGGCTCCCTTTAGGGCCTGTCTAGCACTTTAGGTGGGAGGATTTAGGAGTTATTAAGGCTTTTTAGACTCTAATCAAGGTTGAATACCGGAAATTAAGGTTTTTAAAGAGTTTAAGAGCTCCCGTATCACCGTAAAACACAATGTCTCATTTCAGCAAAGAACACAAAACTCACTTTGCTTTGATTTTATCTTCAGCATGAATTTCAATATATTACTCATACAATTCCGTAATCTCCTGTTCCGACAAGGCTCTTTCGAATAATTTCACTTCATCGAGCTTGCCCTTAAAGAAGGTATTTACCGGCTGGAACGGACCGCCCATCTGCATACCCAGGGTGGGTGCAGTTTCAGAACCCGTAACCGAAGAAGCTGATGTTCTGAGGGTATTATCAATGTAGCCTTTCAATTTGTTTCCGTCATATACCATCGTTACGGTGTGCCAATTGTTATCCCCCAGGGTAAAGCTTGTGGATGCTGAAAGATAATGCCCTTCTTCCTGGCCGTTACCTATAAAAAATTCCAATGTATTATCGGCTTTTTTGGCAATAAGAAATCCATCATCACTGCTTTCACTGTCAAGAGAATTGGCCACCAAAATTTGCCGGCGGTCATGTTCCTCTGATTTCATACGAAAAGTAATGGTTTTCGGCCCGGTAGAAACAGGTGATTGGGAGGTGCTAATGTAGGCATTGGGCTCAAAATACATGGCTTCCTCCGCGTTACCGTTTATATCTTCGGTGGGTGTTGCTCCATAATTGTTTGCATCGAAGCTGCCCCAGGCATCTTCCATTGACCCTTCGGTAAAGTTGTAATGAGCCACCAGTCCTTCGGTAGTGCCTGAGCTTTCTACTATGTTAATGGTTATGGTTTTTTCCATCCCATTGGCGTAATCATTCACAGTCACCTCTGCGCTCTGCCCTTGCTGCCCGGCAGCAAACGCTTTAATATTGTAATTCCCGGGGTCATAAGTTTCTGTAAGTTTTATGACGGTATTATCCGATGTTTGCCATGAATACTCAGGAGCATTCGATCCCAGGTAAGTAATGGCATCTAAGGTAGTAGTGTCGCCGGCAGCCATATCTATCTGATCGATTCCGTATGGGTTTGTCTCAGTGGTATTGACGTACAAGCCCTGATTTACTGAAGTAAAACCTTTGCTGTTAAATGTTCCCTCGATATAAGAATCTTCTCCCGTATTGGCATTATTTTCGATATAAAGCTTCAGGGTATGATCATTATCCCCACGTTTTGGAGTCATATAGTTCATCCAGTAAAAACTATTCGCAAATTCGGCCATATCATTCTGAATTTCTTCGAATTTCTCAGCCAGCTCCGAAACGTTATCAATGGAATAAAACCCGGCATTCCCCAGTTGCTTAAGAACATCCGGTTCTATTTCATCGCCCAGCCCAACCATGTAAGCATTTTTCTGACCTCTTGCCTGCAAAGCTTCCTGAAGGGTGGAAGACCCCTGCGTATCACTTCCATCAGTAAATGTTACCAGAAAACCTTGTTGGATATCATCATTCTGGTAATAGTCTTCCCACATCGATACAGCTTCCGCGATAGAGCCGTAGAGATTGGTAGTAGGATTGCCCAGTTCGATATCTTCTATGGTTTGTACCAAATCCGGGGTGTTGTCTGTAAAATCCTGCAAAAGCACGGGATTTTCACTAAAAACAAAAACCGCTATCTCCTGGTTATCCAATTTGTTAAGAACAAGCGATTTAGCCGCATTTTTGATTTCCGGGAGTTTATCTCCCACACTAAAGCTGTTATCAATAAGCAGCACGGTTTTCAGCGTGTAAGGAATAGATCCCTGCTTCCTGATTTGCATCGCTGATTCGGTAGGTGAGACAGGATCACCGTTTTCCAGCACTTCAAAATCTTCGGTGGATAAGGAAGAGACTCCATTACCCTGCATATCAGTGACTTGAAACATAATATTAATAAAACTGGGTTTTTGGGTATTCTCGGAAATCTCTCCATACTCGATGAGTTTGTACCCCGGTTGATTGGGGGTACTGTTGTTATCTTTGGCGCAGGAAACAAACAAAAAGCCTAACAGGAATAAAACAGCGCTCGCTTTCAGAAATCGCATCATTGGATTGTAATTTGTTGGTTTATGCTAAAACGAAAAATTCTTGCAAAATTATATACTTTCCCTCGTTTCCTTTGATTTTTCTTTTCATTAACTACAGAAATCATGAGCCAAAATTATTACAAATTGCATACAGCTCTTGAGGTTGTTGCTATTTTGCTTATTTTTGATCGGTTAAACCATATCATTATGAAAATTGCAGTATTAGGTTTCGGAGCAGCCGCGATAGGATTCATTGACAGACTTAAGGACACCTCACATGAAATCCATGTTTTTGAAAAAAGCCGGGACATCTATTCTTCCAGTATTTCAGGGATACGTGCCGATGGGAAATTATTTGTCTCTAAAGACATGGGAGGTGACCTCGATATTGACATTGATCTTCAACGAGAATTAGTAGATTTCTGGATAAACAAAACCAAAACCCAAAATATTGAAAAAGGCTTCTCCTTTAATCATAGCAACTGGTATAAGCGTTTTTATGACTATGGTTTTGAGCCTGTGGCATCTGAATTTTTCCATTTAGGAACCGATCAGCTTAAAGAAGTGCTTTATAACATTTTTGAAGACTTCAAAAGCAAAAGCAACATCCATTTTCATTTTGATGAGAAAGTCACAGATATCGATGTTCAGGAGGATAGGGTTATCGTCAACAATGACAAAAAGCATGTTTTTGATAGCGCTGTGGTTTCCGTCGGGCGTAGCGGCCATAAACTGGTAAACAATGTCATCTCCAAATACCCCGGACTGGTATTGGACAATACACGGGTGGACCTGGGGATACGTTATGAGTTACCCGATCACATAGTTGATGAGCTTAACAAAGAAATGTATGAGTTTAAGATCAAGTATAAAAGCAAAACCGGGTATATGGTTCGCACCTTCTGCAACAACCCTTCGGGATATGTTGTATCGGAAAACTACGGCGATTTTGTGACGGTAAACGGTCATGCCAAAATGCGGGAGAAAAGTCATAATACGAATTTTGCTGTTCTTACGACCGTAAAGTTAACGCAGCCTTTCAACGACCCGGTCGGATATGGCTCCCACATCGCTAAAATGGCCAATCTTTTGGCCGGTGAGGGAAAAGCAATTCTTCAGACCTATGATCATTTCAAAAAATCCAAACGAACCAAAAACCTATACCGCGTTGAACCCACTTTGGAGGAAAAGCATTTTATCATGGGGGATATCAACCTGGCTTATCCCCGACGCATAATCGAAAGCATCATTGATTTTATCGATAATCTGAATGAGGTTGTTCCCGGCATCGCGCATCCCGACAATCTTGTATATGCCCCTGAAATTAAGTTTTACTCCAATCGCCTGGATAACGAAAAATTCCAAAACCTTCAGTTTATCGGCGATTGCTCCGGGGCCACACGCAGCATCATCTATGCCACTGCTCACGGCCATTTGATTGCGGGCCAATACCTGAGAGATTAAAAAAGGAAAATAAAATCCCTGTCCCTGTGATAAAAATAGCGCAAGAAATGAAAGCCTGTATGGTTGAATGATTGTATGAATGAATGAGAGATGATATGAATATTCTATAACTTAAGCATTTAAACACTTCAACACTTCAACACTTTTCAAAGATTTAAAATTTAGCTACTTAACAACATGCAAACTTAGAAACCTACGAACTTAGAAACCTATAAACTTAATAACCTATAAACTTAACACCTACAAACACTTAAACTCATTAACATCCCTATTCTCAGGCTTCTTGCGTTAAACCGCATTTTTAACTAAATTTGTGAGAAATACGACGTACAATGAAAGCATTAGACCTGGATATCAACAAACGATATACATATGCTGATTACCTCAACTGGATGGATGAAAAGCGGCGGGAATTAATCAACGGGTTCATTAAATTGATGACCCCTTCACCTTCTCGTAAACACCAGGAAATTTCTTTCCATCTTTCAGGGATTTTACGAAGTTACCTGGTTCAAAAAAACTGTAAAGGATTCACCGCTCCTTCTGATGTTCGCCTCCCTGAGGGAAATAAGAGTCATTACAATAAGGATATCTACACGGTAGTTCAGCCGGATATTTACGTGGTTTGTGACCTTTCGAAATTGGACGATAAAGGCTGCCTCGGAGCGCCTGATTTTATTATCGAGATCGTTTCTCCCGATCAGGTTCAGCGTGACGTAAAAGAAAAGTTTGAGTTGTATGAGCGACACGGCGTGAAAGAATACTGGATTGTCAACCCCAACGACGAAAATGTCAACGTTTTTGTTCTGGATAACAAAGGTAAATACCAATTTCAGGGCATCTTTGCAGGAGATGACAAAATACCCGTCCACATCTTTGACGGCGACATGGCGGTGGACCTGACCGAGGTTTTTATAGAACAAAAGAAAGAATGAACGAATGGATGTATGATTGTATGGATGAATGAATAGTCAGCATCCTTGACTGAAACACTTAAGCACTATTTAAAAATTTAAAATTTAGATATTTAAAGATATGCAAACTTAGAAACACAAAAACCTACCAACTTAAAAACATAGAAACTTACAAACCTATCCACTCAAACATTCCAAACAGTTTAAATGCTGAAACAACAATCATAAAGAGAAGTATGTACCGGATATATTTCGGCCCCCACTTCAGGGCAAACCGAGTGGCCAGAAATGAACCAATCATGGTCCCCACACCAAGTATCAGGCCATAAATCCACCAAACCTGGTCATTTAAAACAAAAACAGCTAAAGCAAACGGCGTATAAATTAATACAATAAGGAGCTTCAGAGCATTCGCCCTTACGAGGTCATAACCCGCATTCAAAACAAGCGCCGCCAATAGGAAAATTCCTACACCAGCCTGAATAAATCCGCCATAAACTCCTACCAGAAAAAACACCACCATCTGCAACCAGACATTCTGCGACTTCACTTCTCTCTTCTCGGTAATCCAGCGATTAGGTTTGTAGAGAATAACGAAAAACATGATAACCATCAGCACTCCAATGGCTTTTTCCATCACCTCTTCATTCAAGTCAGCAGCAATATTCGCTCCCACCAGCGCTCCAATTACTGCAGCAATGGATGGTACCCAACCATGCCCGGTATCCAGCTTTCCTTTCCGGTAAAAAGAACTGACTCCTACAATATTCTGCATAATCAAAGCAACCCGATTAGTCCCATTGGCCACATTAGCAGGCAAACCCAGAAAAATCAACAAAGGAAGACTTATAACCGAACCACTGCCTGCCAAAGTATTAATAAACCCAACCAATATCCCGACGCCAATCACGGCGGCAATCATATACCATTCCATACCATTGTAAATTTCAGCGCAAGGTAAACATTTGGAAGGAATGGAGCAAACAATGGCAGGTAGGGGGCTTTTCAGTTTTTAGGGTTAAAAATTAAAGAAATTATTTCTCAAACGGATAAAATGCGTGAAGAATGGGAAAAGAGAGATACTTGATTGATACGAACGTAGCTTTATAACATCAAATTGCCTGATGCCATAATAGCCGCCTCGGCCCTTTTAAATGATCTAACATAATATCCTTGAAACCTTTTACCCGATTCCGGTGAATTCTTTCTATTTTTATAGACTTTTTATTAAACGCAAACGAAAAAGATACCTATGAGAAAACTAACAACGTTTCTGATTCTTGCTTTGGCTTTGATGGTGAGCGTACCGCAGGCTCAAGCTAAGAAGAAGAGTGACAATCCGATTGATACGTTAAAATCATCACAAATCAGCGGCTTAAAATTCCGTTCTATCGGTCCGGCTTTTGCGTCGGGTCGCATAGCCGATTTCGCCGTCAACCCGGAAGACCATAGCGAGTATTTCGTAGCCGTGGCTTCAGGAAATATTTGGAAGACAACAAATTCCGGAACAACTTTCAAGCCTGTTTTTGATAATTACGGGGCTTATTCTATAGGTTGTCTGGAAATGGATCCCAATAATCCGAATGTAATTTGGGCCGGAACCGGTGAAAATAATCACCAGCGCGCCTTAGGCTATGGTGACGGTGTGTATAAAAGTATGGACGGCGGCAAATCATGGAAAAACATGGGCCTGAAAGATTCCCGCCATATCGGGATGATACTTGTTGATCCCCGTGACTCTGAAGTAGTCTATGCGGCTGCCGAAGGTTCGGCGTGGGGACCCGGAGGAGACCGGGGGCTGTATAAAACTACCGATGGCGGCAAAAACTGGAAGAAGATATTCGAAATCAGCAAGCATACAGGTGTCAACAACATTATCTGTGACCCGAGAAACCCGGATGTGCTTTATGCCACCTCGGAACAGCGACGACGCCACGTCCACACCAAAATAGGAGGTGGACCGGAATCCCACGTTTACAAATCCACCGATGCCGGAAAGAACTGGCGAAAAATTGAGAAAGGCCTTCCCAACGCCCACATCGGAGGCATGGGTATCGATATATCTCCCGTGGATCCTGATGTGCTTTATCTCATTATGGAAGCCGCCGAAGACAAAGGGGGATTCTACCGATCAACCAACAGAGGAGAGAGCTGGCAAAGAATGAACGATTATCACAGCAGCGGACAGTATTACAACGAAATATTCTGCGACCCTAAGGACGTAGATAAGGTGTACTCCATGGATACTTATACCCGTTATACCGAAGATGGCGGAAAAAACTGGGAAAGATTAAGTCTTAACAAGCGTCACGTCGATGACCACGCTATGTGGATAAACCCGGAAGATACAGAGCATTTCATTATTGGTGGCGACGGCGGCATCTACGAATCTCATGACGGCGGCAAACACTACTACCATGTTTCCAATCTTCCGGTTACGCAGTTTTATCGTGTCACGGTTGATAGTGCCGAACCTTTCTACAACATTTATGGGGGAACCCAGGACAACAACTCTTTTGGCGGGCCTAACCAAACGCTTCACAGAGGAGGCACTCCCAAAGGGGAATGGAATGT
>JAIPBX010000050.1 GCA_021738485.1 Bacteroidales bacterium
AAAACAAAACCAGCCGTTTTCCACGAAGGAAAGGCTGGTTTTTTAATTATCCCTCTTCTTAAAAACGGGTAAATCTTTATCTCACCAATATTTTTTTGAGACGGTTTTCCGTTTCCCCAATCAAACGTACTACATAAACGCCTTTGGAATAACCTGAGAAATCCAGATGTTCTTTTCGGGAAGTGATAGTTTTTGTATGATATACTTTCCCGTTCACATCCAGGATTTTCAGGGTATGGTATTTTTGCTTTTCAAAAACCAGGGTGGCTTGTCCTTTAACAGGATTCGGATAAACGGAAATTGTTTTGGAAGAAGCGGGGTTTTCCACTTGAGTGGAAGTTATGGTAAACGATTGTTCCGTTGTAAAATCTGAGGTGTGATACATGTTATCCACGGTTTGAATACTCCAGTAATAAGTTCCGGGCTGAAGATCTTCGAGGCGCCAGGTAAGGGCTTGGTTGACATTGCCCATTCGGGGCTTCAACAAAGAGCCTGTGGATGGATTACACATAGGGACAATGACTTCGCTTCCACCGGATGTAGACCCCACTCTGAGATTATAACTCAAACTGCTCACTGGTGTATAATCATCCGATGCTGCATTCCATGAAAGCATCACTTCATCTCCTGCGGGTGATGCGCTAAGGCCCGCAGGCTGGTCCGGGGCAGCATTGGTGTGATACTGATTATCATGATCATTATTGCGATACAGGTTAGTCACCAGCGTCCCGCCAATATCCTGTCCTGCCACAAGCACATCGCTGTCGCCGTCATTATCGTAATCCACAAACCGGGCTTCGCCTCTTTCGGTATTTTCAAAACCGGGGAAGGAATCGCTAAATACGCCTTCGTCATTCTTTAAAACGGTAGTAAGCAGAACGCTGCAATCATCGCAGCTTCCTGAAACCAGCAAATCCAGGTCGCCATCATTATCGGCATCGCCCCACTCTGCGGAACTATTACTAAGGCCCAGCACTGCGGCACCAATATTTTTAAAAGTATTATTGCCGTCGTTACGATATATCACCGTTTGGCCTTCCAGGTATTGATCATATCCCACAACGGCCAGGTCCATATCGCCATCATTATCGTAGTCGCCCCAGTCTATATCACCGCTCATAATATCCTGGAAAGCCAGATCGAGTTCTTCAAACTGTCCTTCCACATTCTCATATACCAATGTATTAGGCATAGAGCCATCTTCTCCTGCCATCATAAGGTCCAGGTCGCCGTCGTTGTCAAAATCCACCCATTCGGTGGCCGCATAATCAAGGCCCGGCATCTCTGTTTGAGTATCCACAAACGTACCGTCATCATTGTTATAGATATAGCTTTGATCAAAACCGACCACGGCAAGGTCCAGGTCGCCATCACGGTCATAATCTCCAAAGGCAGCAGAAGTATTGCCACCCATAGACTCAATGTTTGTTTCCACTTCAGAGAAAATGCCGTCTTCATTCTCATATAATCCCGTAAACGGCTCACTATTCCCGTTTCCGGTTAAAAGCAGGTCAAGGTCTCCGTCGGCATCGTAATCCCCGAAAACGGCATCTCCGTCCGATATTGACGGAAACTCCTGTTCTGATTGAACAAATTCGCCTTCCTGATTTTCAAAAAGATAGGTGGCGGCATCATAATTATCGATCATGCCACCTATGACCATATCGAGATCTCCGTCATTATCATAATCGCCCGTAGCTATATCACTCCGCGTCATTGAGGGAATATCTACCGAAAGATTCGTATAATTCTGGGTGTACCCACCCATAAAGGCAAAAACCAGAAGGGAAGTCAAAATTAATTGTAAAACCTTTTTCATAATCTTCTATGTTTATATTTTCATGTCTTTATACAGAGACACGAATTTAAAAGGATAAGTTGGATAACAGCAAATTTTTTTATCAATAAACGGTAACCAGTAAAAAGACACAAAGATATGCCACAAGCTGCCCAAAAGCCTTATAAGAGGATATTTAGCAACTTCCTCCACTAAAAAACAAGGTAAGAGCTGCTGAATATCATTGCGTTTCATTTTTTAGCCGGGCTTTACAAAGGTACTTTAACTTTTACCTTTTTTATACAGCTCCTGGCGTTTCTTTATTGTTGACGGGATTGATTCGTTCCCTGTGCCACTTTGCTATTACGTTCTTTAAACTCTTCCACTCCTTTATCGAGAAAGTCCACAAACTCCCCTACATCCAAATCATAAGCCCTGGGCTCTACAAGCATTTCCCCGTTATGATCGAGCAACACATAGTATGGCTGGGCATTGACACCAAACTTGGTGATTTGGAAAGAAGCATATTTCCCTCCAATAGTCTTTTTCACCTTACCGTCATAAGAGGATTTCACCCATTCATCCTTAGGAAGCTTGGTTTTGTCATCCACATACAGGGCGGTCACCACATAGTCTTCCTTAAGTCTTTTCAGCACCCTCGGGTCTGACCAAACATTAGCTTCCATTTCGCGGCAGTTTACACAACCATGACCCGTGAAATCTATGAAAATAGGCTTATTCCTCTTTTTAGCACATGATAAAGCTTGCTCATAATCGAAAAAGCCATTTAATCCATGCGGCAGGGAGAGTATATCATCATATTTTGGTTCGGTGCATTGTGCAACTTGCTCGCCACTACCTGATGAGGTGGAATAATTTGCCACCCTTAAATTCTCACGAACAATAGCATTCACATCAAAATCGTGGGTTTTCTGGGGGGGCAGATATCCGGACAACCCCTTAAGCGGTGCACCAATCATACCCGGTAGCAGATACACCACAAAAGTAAAGGAGATAATAGACAAGGCAAGGCGGGGCACGGTCACATGCTTTACCTCGCTATCGCCTTTAAAGGTGATTTTACCCAGCAAGTAAAAACCAATGATAGTGAAAATCACAATCCATATCGCTATGTAAATCTCTCTATCCAAAAGCCCCCAATGATATGTCTGGTCGGCTACACTCAAAAACTTAAAGCCCAGCGCCATTTCCAGTAGCCCCAGGACAACCTTCACTGAGTTGAGCCAACCGCCTGATTTGGGCATATTACTCAACCAGGACGGGAAAAAAGCAAACAACGTAAAGGGTAACGCAAAAGCCGCTGAAAAGCCCAACATACCAATAATGGGCTGTGTAAACTCGCCCCCGGCCGATTCAACGAGGATCGCTCCTACCAGCGGACCGGTACATGAAAATGATACCAGCACCAGCGTAAATGCCATAAAAAACGGCCCCGTGATGTTTCCGCCCTTATCGGCCTGTTTATCACTTTTGTTAATCAGCCAACTGGGCAGGGTAATTTCAAAAAGGCCAAGGAATGAGGCAGCAAAAAACATAAAAACCAGAAAGAACAAAATGTTAGGCAGCCAATGCGTACTCAGCCAATTGGCAAAGCTGGCCCCAAAGGCTACAGCGACAATTGTTCCAACCACCGTATAGATGATAATAATGGATAATCCATAAATCATGGCTTGTATTTTCCCTTTGGCCTTACTCTCTTTATTATGCATGAAAAAAGTAACGGTCATGGGAATCATTGGAAAAACACAAGGAGTGAAAATTGCTGCCAACCCCGCCAGCACAGAAAAGAAGAAAAATCCCAAAAGCGATCGTTTTTCTTTCCCCGAACTTATGCCGGAAGTATTGGCATCCGAACTTTGATTTCCTTTAGTGTCTTTGGAGGCCGAAACGGTTTCTCCTTCCTGGGACTTATCACCACCAACCTCCTCCGGATTGAAAAGGGCCTCATCCTCTTTTTTATCCTGGCTTTTATCTTCTTCTGATGCTGTAGAAGCACCGCCATTAACGGCAAATTCAAAGTCTATGGTTTTGGGAGGCAAACAGCGGGAGTCGTCACAGGTCATGAATTCAAGCGAACCTTCCAGGTTGAAGGGCTTATCAGTAAGAACTTTTACTTCCTGCCGAAACACTGTTTCACCGGAATGGTATCCTACCTCCATGTCAAAGTTTTCATCATATTCTCTGGCAGGTTCAGGACCTTCCACCTCTCCAATCAATTTGTAATTATCGCTCTGCTTGAAAGAAAACTTTGTTGGGACCGGGCCATTGGCAGGGACATCCTGTGAATATACATGCCAATCCTTCTCTATTTGAGCTATCAGCCTAAGCTCTAACTTCTCCCCTGACAAATCCTTCTTTTCAAACTTCCATTTTACAGGCTCCAGGATTTGCGAATACCCGGCCGTTGTTAAAAATAACATCAGGGTCACCAACCAAAAGCCCTTTAATGATATTGCTCCCTTTTTGATTCTCATTGTCTTCTCTTATTATTTTTTTTGATAACGATTATACTCCATTTAAATTTCCCTGCAACATTTTGTTAACAAATTGCCAGCAATTTAGTTTTTCCCGTCAAGTACTTCAATGCGATATATATTTTCTGTTGTATCGGTTACCTTATACCTGTCATCGATCCGGTTATTAACCACCCAAATGATATCGTCTCCCGACTGAAGTAACCAAACCCGCTCTTTTTCCGACAGGGAAAACTTATTGTCAACGAAAAAATCACTAAGTTTCTTCATTTGTTGCATGCCCAGCGGACAAAAACGGTCTCCCCGCTCCCATTTTCTCAGCATCAAAGGAAACTCTAGCTTGTCAAAATCGAGCATTGCTATATTTTTTTTTCCTACGATAACAACCTCGGGTTTATGAGATTGCCGCGTCATTCTCATAGTAATTGGCTCCACTATCATATCATCCTCCCGCCGAATAAAAAAATGCCTGTCATCCCGGGCATGAATCGGCGTCAGAATAAGTTTATCTCTGTCTTTGAAGAGGCGATGGGTCCCGGAATAAAACTTTTTTCCCGGAATAGAATCCATTGCCGCCAAAATTTTCTTTATTTGCCTGTAATGAAAATCGTACGGAGCTATAAACTCGTACAGATAAGCAGCTAAAGGATGCAACTTTTTTAGCTTTTCAATCGACAAGAATATCTCTTCTCCGGATTTGCTTACAATTTTTTGCTCTTCTTCCTGCACCTTTTGTTTAAAAATTTCTTCCGCCTGCCTGATTCGCTCAAAATTTTCTTCAAAAGTTTGCCTGTATCCGGGATGAATTTTTTCAAAATCCGGAAGCAAATGATGTCTTATCTTGTTGCGTTGATACTTTACTGTCCGATTCGAGCTATCTTCACGGTATGTTAAATGGTTTTTTTCCACAAAGGCTTTAATATCGTTCCTGCCGGCAAACAGAAGCGGATGTATCCATTTGCCCGAAATTGGGAGGATGCCGTGAAGCCCCCGGATACCACTTCCCCGCATCAGGTTTATAAAAAAAGTTTCTATCTCATCATCCAAATGATGGCCTGTTGCCACCACCTTCAGCGATGGGTCCTCCATTAGTTGAGTAAACCACGAGTAGCGAAGTTCCCTGGCCGCCATCTGGATAGAAATGCCTTGTTTAGAAGCATATTTCCGGGTTTCAAAGTTTTTCACATAAAAAGGCACCTCATAGTGTCCTGCCAATTCACGAACAAACTCGCGGTCACTTTCCGACTCCTTGCCTCTTAGTTGAAAATTGCAGTGGGCTATTGCAGCAGGGAAACCGCTACGGCAAAATAAGTCTGCCAGCACTACCGAATCCATCCCTCCGCTCACCGCAAGCAATGTCTTCCCCTTTTCAGGAAGAAGATTTTCTTTTTTTACAAATTGTTGAAACCGGTGAA
Organism: Bacteroidales bacterium; assembly: GCA_021738485.1. Classification (GTDB taxonomy): domain Bacteria; phylum Bacteroidota; class Bacteroidia; order Bacteroidales; family JAIPAH01; genus JAIPAH01. The sequence goes on from JAIPBX010000050.1 coordinate 5,688, forward strand.
ACATAACACAAAAATAAGAATTTAAATTTCTGAATAACTTTGTGGTCTTCTGAAATCACTTTCCCAATGCCCGAAGACTCAACGAAACACAAAGTGATAACCTGTTTAATAACAACCCATAGCAAATCAACATTGCACGATCCCACCCCTGAAGTGCGAACCTTTAGGTAAAAATAACATACCCTTGAAAAAACAAAAGCCGGTCTTCGCTGAGAAAACCGGCTTTTATTTCAGATGTTATGAAAATGTTTACATCTCCCAGGTATCTCCGCTATTGAGCAGATCGTCCATCGTTTTAATGTCCGACTCTTCCCGGGCCGTTTCAATTTGTTCTTCTAGCATATCGTCGTAAGTGGCCGATTTGGAAGAACGGATTACTCCCAGCACTGCGGGAAACTCAGGTGGTGCAAGGTTAGCCAGTTTAAGATGTACAGTAGGATCGGGGTCATGCATATCATGAACCATTAAATCCTCTTCATTGATTCCATTCTCTCCAATCTTAACGATTTCAATTTTATTCTGGCTGTTGAGATATAAGCCTTTCTCGTTATTCTTACCAAAAATCATGGGCTTCCCATGTTCCACCACCAGTTGATTGTCGTGCTTGGTCTCCTTCGAAGTTATTAGCTGGTGCGTTTTATCATTGTAAATCACACAGTTTTGAAGGATCTCCACCACAGAAGTACCATCATGGCGGGCTGCCTCAAACAGGATGCTGGTTAGCAGTTTGGGATTCATATCCACAGCCCGGGCAAAGAAAGTTCCCCTTGATCCAATAACCAATTCTCCGGGGTTGAACGGATGTTCTATCGTACCTTGCGGGGAAGTTTTGGTGATTTTACCCAAAGGTGTTGTGGGAGAATATTGTCCTTTAGTAAGGCCATAAATCTGGTTATTAAATAAAAGAATATTCAGGTCAACATTCCGTCGAACGGTATGAATAAAATGATTACCGCCAATAGCCATTGAATCGCCGTCTCCGGTAATCACCCACACACTCAGGTCCGGGTTAGCCAGTTTCACGCCGGTGGCTATGGGGGCTGCCCGGCCATGAATGCCATGAATTCCGTACGTATTCATATAATACGGAAATCTTGAAGAGCATCCTATGCCTGATACCACCACATAATTTTCTTTTTTATAGCCTAATTCAGGAAACACTTTTTCCACAGATTTCAAAATGGCATGATCCCCACAGCCGGGGCACCACTTTACCATCTGGTCGCTTTCAAAATCTTTCTTGGTTAAAGGCTGTACACTTTTCGGTATTGTGTTATCCATCACTACACCTCCTCCAGTATTTCATTAAATTTACTCTTCAGTTCACTTACCGTGAAAGGCAATCCCTGAACTTTATTGTATTGTTCATATTTAAAATGCGGGAATTTCATTCTCAGAATCTGGACAAATTGTCCGAGGTTCAATTCCGGAACTATAATGCGCTTAAACCCACTCAACACCTTTTCGGTATTTTCCGGTAAAGGATGCATATAATGAAAATGGGCCTGACTAACACTTTTGCCTTCGTTTTGCAGTTCTTCCACGGCATTTAATACAGCTCCTTTTGATCCTCCCCAGCTCACAACGAGCAGGTCGCCTTCTTTTTCACCCATGATATCCTGTTCAGGAATATCCTTAGCAACTTTTTGTACTTTTTCTTCCCTTAGTTCCACCATTCGTTGATGGTTTTCCGGATCGGTTGATACATTCCCTGTTATATCCCATTTCTCGAGACCTCCCAGCCGATGGCGCAAACCTTCCATACCGGGTATCGCCCATTCTCTGACAAGCGTTTCCTCGTCCCTTTGATAGGGTTTATAATTCTCATCATTTGGCTTAGCAAATGGCGGCTTAATCTTCGGCATATCTGCCATATTGGGTATTTTGAATAACTGCGAGCCATTGGCCAGATAACCGTCTGTCAGTAAAATCACCGGAGTCATATGCTCCAGCGACAATCTTGAAGCTTCAAAAGCATAATCAAAACAATTGGCTGATGAAGAAGCGGCTATAACGATAACGGGGGCTTCCCCATTGCGGCCGTAGCAGGCCTGCATCAGGTCGGATTGCTCCGATTTGGTGGGTAAACCCGTAGAAGGTCCGCCACGTTGCACATCAACAATCACCAGAGGCAACTCTGTCATCACGGCCAGGCCGATAGCCTCACTTTTCAGGGACAAACCCGGTCCGGAAGTAGTAGTAATCCCCAGCGAGCCGCCATAGCTGGCACCGATAGTGGAGGTTATTCCCGCAATTTCATCTTCGGCCTGCAAAACCCTTGCTCCTAATGATTTGTACTTGGCCAGCTCTTGCAGAATTTCGCTTGCCGGAGTAATCGGATAAGACCCCAGGAATAACGGCCGATCGGCTCGTTCGGCTGCTGCTAAAAATCCCCAGGCAGTAGCTACATTACCCGTTAAATTGCGGTAACGACCTTTTTCAATTTTGGCCGGAGGCACCTGTATCACTGATATGGATTCCTGCATGGTATCGGCATAATTGTACCCTGCCTGCAATACCCGCTTATTAACTTCCACTACCAATGGTTTCTTACGAAACTTGTTTTCTATAAAATGAAAAGCCGTATCAAATTTCCGGTCAAAGATGTAGAACATGATGCCCAGGGCGAACATATTCTTACTCTTCAATGCCGTTTTCATATCGACTTTCATTCCTTTTATGGCTTCCTTTGTCAAAGTAGTAATGGGAGCTTCGATAAGATTATAGCCCTTAAGACTGCCATCCTCCAAAGGGTTGGTCTCATAGCCAGCCTTTTCAAAAGCTTTTGTATCAAAATTATCGGCATCTACTATAATGGTAGCGCCTTTTTTAGCCCATTTCAAATTTGCCTTTAATGAAGCCGGGTTCATGGCTACCAGCACATCACAGAGATCCCCTGAGGAATGAATTTTTTTATCTCCGAAATGAACCTGAAAACCTGATACTCCAGCAACAGTATTTTGTGGGGCACGTATTTCAGCAGGATAATCAGGGAAAGTAGCTAAATCATTTCCTGCATAAGCTGCAGCGTCTGAAAATAATGTTCCGGTGAGCTGCATACCATCACCGGAATCACCAACAAACTTAACTACAACATCTTTTTGTTCAACAACCTTGTTTCCTTTGGACGTCATGACATTATTGAATCCTTTATTTCGTACTAAATTTGAAGCAAAGTTAAAGGTTTTATTTTGTACTAAACAAAGTTTATAACCAATTTTTTAAATGGCTTATTCGTGTTTAGAACGGCTCTAAATACATGATTTTAAACTATATAACCTCCACAGGCTCACGTAGTCTATATTGGAATTATTTCTATATTTTTTTACTCCACAAACTATTTGATACTCTAAAAGCTTGTAAAAGATGAAGGAAAACCCGTAATTATAAAAATAATTTCTTTATCTATCTATTTGATATTGTTTCAATTTGATATATGGTATACCCCAAAAAAAATATGAAGCCCGATATTCCATCACCAAATAAAAACGGAGGAGAAATCATACCACCATTTGCGGTATCACAAGCGGATTGACGTAAGGATAAAATATAAACCCTTATCCAACATTAATGTCCTTTGTTTGTTTTAAAAATATAAATTTGTGGATATAAACCGGAGAGAAAAAGGTAACGATGGATAATTTTTCTTTTTTAACTAATACGGATGCATCGGTAATAGAAGAACTTTACGAAAAATATAAAAACGACCCGACCTCTGTCGATGAGACCTGGAGGGTTTTTTTTAAAGGTTTTGAGTTTGCTCAAATGCAGTATAACGGGGAGCAGGATAAGATGGTCCCCAGTGAGTTTAATGTTATCAACCTGATTAATGCTTACCGGCAGCGGGGGCACTTATTTACAAAAACTAATCCGGTCCGTACAAGGCGTAAATATTCGCCAACTCTTGCCCTGGAGAATTACGGCCTCGACGAATCACAACTCGATGAGTATTTTCAGGCCGGTAATGAAATAGGTATCGGCAAAGCCACCCTGCGCGACATAGTGAACCATCTCAACACCACCTATTGCAACTCCATAGGGGTTGAATACATGTTTATCCGCCGCACCGAAATCGTTGACTGGCTTCGCGAGAAAATGGAAAGCCGGCGCAATCTCCCCAACTTTTCCCCGGGAAAGAAAAAAGAAATATACGAAAAGCTGAATCAGGCGGTAACTTTCGAAAAATTCATTCACCGCAAATATCCCGGCCAAAAACGTTTTTCGCTGGAAGGAGGAGAGTCGATTATTCCTGCGTTAAATGTGGCTATTGAAGAGGGATCGCATAATGGTACAGAGGATTTTGTCATCGGTATGCCCCACCGGGGAAGGCTGAATGTACTGGCGAATATCATGCACAAACCTATAAGCCGTATTTTCAGTGAGTTCGGTGGCATTGAATACGAAGATGAAGAAATAATGGGTGACGTGAAATATCACCTTGGCCAGACCTATAAACGGCAAACGAGTAACGATAAGACCGTTAAGCTCACTTTATCTCCTAATCCTTCACATCTGGAAGCTGTAGACCCCGTTGTGGAAGGACTGGCAAGGGCACGCATAGACCATATCTACCAAGGCGATACACAAAAAGTATTACCCATTCTTATGCATGGGGATGCATCCATAGCGGGACAGGGTGTTGTATACGAAGTACTTCAGATGTCACAACTGGAAGGTTATAAAACCGGCGGCACTATCCACCTGGTGGTCAATAATCAATTGGGTTTTACCACCAACTATCTTGACGGACGCTCGTCCACCTATTGCACCGATGTCGCCAAGATACTACAATCCCCTGTTTTTCACATCAATGCAGATGATGTGGAAGCCCTGGTTTACACCATGCAATTAGCCCTGGAATTCCGCCACAGGTTCAACAAAGATGTTTTTATCGATCTTTTGGGTTACCGTAAATATGGGCATAATGAAGGCGATGAGCCACGCTTCACACAGCCTCTGCTGTACAAAAAAATCACCAGACATCCCGACCCGGCCAACATCTATTCCGAAAAACTCAGTAACGAAAAAGTCTTAACGCAGGAGGAAATCAAGAGTTACGAAAAAGCCTATACCGAAGAACTGGAAGACGCTTATGAGCAGTCAAAGAGCATAGAGAAAGCTGTCATAACTTCCTTTCTTGGAGAAGAATGGAAAAATATCAGAAGAGCAACCAACGAGGACTTCAATCATTCACCCCATACAGGTGTTGCTCAGAAACAATTGGAGCATATTGGCAGGAAGCTTACTGACGTACCTGAGGATAAATCGTTTTATCGCAAGTCCCTTAAGCTTCTTAAAGAGCGACGAAAAAGGGTTGATGAAGGAAACTTTGACTGGGGCATGGCCGAGCTTTTAGCATATGGCAGCCTCCTGGAGGAAGGCTTTCCTGTGAGGTTGAGTGGCCAGGATTCCCAAAGAGGTACATTTTCACACCGCCACGCTGTAATCACCCTTGAAGACTCGGAAGAGCAGTATGTGCCGCTTAATGAACTCAGCGATAACCAGTCACGGTTTGAAATTTACAACTCGCCCCTGTCGGAATACGGGGTTATGGGTTTTGAATATGGTTATTCGCTCACCACGCCTTACAGCCTGACAATATGGGAGGCGCAATTCGGTGATTTTGTTAATGGCGGACAAATCATTATTGACCAGTATCTCAGCAGTGCTGAAGACAAATGGAATGTCATGAACGATCTCGTCCTTTTACTACCGCACGGTTACGAAGGGCAAGGACCGGAACATTCAAGCGGAAGGATGGAGCGTTTCCTGGAACTGGCCGCTGATAACAATCTGCAGATTGTCAATGCCACGACACCCGCTAATTTCTTTCATGTACTGCGGCGGCAAGTTTACAGAGATTTCAGAAAACCTTTAATCATTTTTACTCCAAAAAGTCTGTTAAGGCATCCCCGATGCGTGTCGGGATATGAAGATCTCACCACGGGTGGCTTTAGCGAAGTGATTGATGATGCCGGAGCGGATCCTCAGCAGGTGGAAAAGGTCGTCCTTTGCTCGGGCAAAATATATTACGACCTGCTGGCCCGCAAGGAAGAGATCAACAACAAAAATATGGCTATCGTCAGAGTGGAGCAATTGTATCCCCTGCCCAAAAACCAGTTGATGTCTATTGTCGACAAGTATCATAACGCTAAGCGATGGTTATGGGTACAGGAAGAACCAGCTAATATGGGAGCGTGGTCCTTTATGGAAGAGCATTTCAAAGAAGTGGATCTGAAATTGGTATCGCGCCCTGCCAGTGGTAGTCCGGCAACAGGGTCAAGCAAATTCCATCAAATCCAGCAGGAAAAAATCCTTGACAAGACTTTCCACCAGTGCAACTGCCATCGGCTGGATGAAGAGTGCCAAATGGTATGTATCGGAAACCGGTGGAGAACTTTTGAGCAAACCGAAAGAAAAGAGAAAAACAAACAAATAAAGCAGAACCAGACCTAATTATGTTAGTAGAAGTAAAAGTCCCCAGCCCGGGGGAATCTATAACTGAAGTACAGATAGCCAATTGGTTAGTTGAAGACGGCGATCAGGTAGAAAAGGATGATGAGATTGTTGAAATCGATTCGGACAAGGCTACATTAAGTATCAATGCAGAAGCCTCAGGGGCTATAAAAATAGAAACTCCGGAAGGAGAAACGGTAGAAGTGGGAGCCGTTATCGCCAGAATAGACACCGAAGCTGCGGGGAATAAGAAAAAAACAGCCGAAAAGGAAGCCTCCGAAGCAACCCCGGAAAATGCTTCAAAAGAAAGTAGCGGCGAAAAGCAGGAAGTTGCAGATGCAGAGCAGGACAAAAAAGAAAAGCAAGAGGAGAAAAAGCCTGAAGACACTGCACCGGCCACACCGAAAGATGAAGAGCAGCAAACCGCTTCGCATGCTGAGCAGGAAGAAAAAATGGAGTGGCACGTCAGCCCGCTGGCTAAAAAACTCATGGAAGAACATGATATCAGCCAGGAGGAATTTATTGAGTTCTTTAAGAAGTATCGCATTTCGCGAGCTGATGTAGAATTTTACCTGGACAATAAGGATAAAATTAACGGCGGAGGCCCGGGAAAAGCCGCCGAAAGCAGGGATGTTATCCCCGGCGGGTGGCAAGGAGACCGCGATACAGAGCGGCAAAAAATGTCGACCTTACGAAAAAAACTCGCGCAGCGACTGGTTTCTGTGAAAAATGAAACGGCCATGCTTACCACTTTCAACGAGGTAGACATGAAACCGGTTATGGATCTGCGAAAGCAATACAAAGAAAATTTCAAAGAGAAGCACGGTGTATCCCTGGGATTTATGTCCTTCTTTACAAAAGCCGCAGCTAAAGCATTGGCCCTATACCCTTCGGTTAACGGCCGAATAGAAAATGATGAAATTGTCTACCACAAATACGCTGATATTGGTATTGCCGTAAGTGCTCCTAAAGGCCTTATGGTTCCTGTTTTGCGCAATGTCGAAAACATGACGCTGGCAGAGATTGAATCCGGTATTAAGGATAAAGCCCGTCGCGCGAGAGACAACAAAATAACTCTCCAGGAGATGGAAGGCGGCACCTTTACCATCACCAACGGAGGCGTCTTTGGCTCCATGCTCTCCACTCCTATTATCAATCCACCTCAAAGCGCGATTTTAGGAATGCACAATATCGTTGAACGGCCGGTAGCTATTGAAGGAAAGGTGGAAGTGCGGCCCGTGATGTATGTGGCTTTATCCTATGATCACCGCCTTGTTGACGGGAAAGATTCCGTTAGTTTCCTCTACACCATTAAAGAAATGCTGGAGGAACCAACAAAACTTCTCCTGGGAGGAGAAGATCCGCACAAGAAACTACTGGACCTATAGCCGACTAAGGAATAAATAGGGTAAAACATAAGTATATTAGGGCAACAGGAACTTTATATAGCCTGATAAATTGATCTATTTTTCATACTTTTGTTACCCGTATACAAAACGCTTATTATGCGCGAAAAAACCGATTTTCTTGTAGTGGGTAGTGGCATTGCAGGTCTGAGTTTTGCTCTGAAAGTGGCCCCTTACGGCAAAGTAACGATCGTAACCAAAGACAAAGCCAAGGAAACGGCCACAAGGTATGCCCAGGGAGGTATTGCTGCCGTTATGTATAACCCGGATACTTATGAGAAACATATCAGGGATACCATGGCAGCAGGAGATGATCTTAATGATGAAAAAATCGTCAGGATGACGATCCGCGAATCCACTCAGCGGGTCAAAGAGCTCGTTGAGTGGGGGACTGAATTCGACAAAACCGGGGAGGGAAGGTATGAGTTAGGACGGGAAGGAGGGCACTCCGAATACCGGGTCCTTCATCATAAAGACAGCACAGGGCAAGAAATTCAAAACACCTTATTGAGCAAAGCAAAAGACCATCCCAATATTACGCTACTCGAACATCACTTCACCATAGATGTCATTACGCAGCACCATCTGGGAGTGGATGTCAACCGGAAATCAAAAGGTATCACATGCTATGGGGCTTACATTCTGGACCCCAAAACCAGTAAAGTGATGACCATGTTGAGTAAAGTAACTATGATAGCCTCGGGAGGGGCAGGAAATGTGTACAAAAACACTACAAATCCGGCAGTAGCCACCGGCGACGGCATAGCTATGGTATATCGCGCCAAAGGAATTGTAGAGAATATGGAGTTTATCCAATTCCACCCTACCTCTCTATACAATCCCGGTGAAACACCTTCCTACCTGATAACAGAAGCTTTACGGGGCTTCGGTGCCATCCTCAAAAACAAAGAAGGGGTGGAGTTTATGCAGAAATACGATAAGCGCGGCTCACTGGCACCCAGAGATATTGTGGCCCGGGCAATCGACAATGAAATGAAATTAAGAGGTGAAGACCATGTTTATCTGGATTGCCGGCACCTGGAAAAAAATGAAATTATCAACCACTTTCCGAATATTTATGCCAAGACTTTAAGTATGGGTATCGATATGAGCAAGGAAATGATACCTGTTGTGCCGGCGGCGCACTACTTATGTGGAGGTATACAAGTAGACGAAAATGCCCGCAGCTCTATTCATCATTTGTATGCATCAGGAGAATGCGCATCAACGGGCTTGCACGGTGCCAACCGGCTGGCATCCAATTCTCTACTGGAATCATTGGTGTTCAGCCACCGAGCTTATCTTGATGCTGTAGAAGTTATCGATAAACTGGATCACAAAGATGAAATACCCGATTGGAATCCGGGAGGTACTACCCTTACGGAAGAGATGGTGCTTATTACGCAAAGTCATAAAGAGCTGCGCTCAATCATGAGTGACTATGTGGGTATTGTCAGGTCTAACCTTCGCCTGAAGAGAGCCTTAGATCGACTGGAAATTATCTATGAGGAAACCGAGCAGCTGTACAAAGAATCAACAGTCATCCAGGAAATCTGTGAACTTCGTAATCTAATAAACGTTGCAGAATTAATAATAAAAATGGCTATGGAGAGAAAAGAAAGTCGGGGATTACATTATAGTCTCGACTATCCTCCGCAAAAAAACAACAATAGATATGGCACTGATAAAAGCTTTGTTAGGTAAAAGCCCAAAATACGGGAACAATTGCTTTTTTGCTGATAACGCCACGATCATTGGCGATGTGACGATGGGAGATAACTGCAGCATTTGGTTTAATGCCGTTATCAGAGGAGATGTCCATTATATTAAAATGGGCAACCAGGTGAATGTACAAGACGGCGCGATTATCCATGCCACCTATCAAAAATCACCTACCAACATCGGGAGTTATGTTTCCATTGCCCATAATGCCATTGTTCATGGCTGCACTATCCATGACAACGTTTTAATAGGTATGGGAGCTATTATTATGGATGATGCAGTAGTTCAAAGTAATGCCATAATTGCTGCCGGGGCACTCATTTCTAAAAATACCGTTGTCGAGTCGGGAAGTGTTTATGCCGGCGTTCCTGCCAAAAAAATTAAAGATATTGACACCAACCTTAGCCAGGGAGAAATTCAGCGAATCGCCAATAGTTATATCAAATATGCCGGGTGGTACCAAAATAATAAAGGCCCCGCTATTTAAATAACGAGACCTCTATTGTAAATACTGTAAAAGCTATTTAGCGAATGCCCAATTCCTTTTCAACCAATGGTTGTATATTGTCTCCTTTTTCGTAATAGAGCAATGTCCCCATCGAAACATCAAAAACATAAGTATAGCCCTGTTCTTCAGAAACTTTCTCAATGGCATTTTTTACCTTTTCAATGAGCGGATTGAACAATTCCTGCTGTTTATTCTGGAGATCCTGATCAGCGGTTTGACGGAAGGATTGAATTCTTTGTTCCAGTTCACGTAATTCCTGTTGCTTGGATTGACGGATTAACTGAGACATTGATCCTTTATTCGACTCAAATTTCTTAAGTTTATTGCGGTATTCCACCATCATAGAATTGATTTGGTCCTCCAGGTCCTTCCTGTAGTCTTTAAGTTTTTGCTCCAATGTATCCCTGCCGGGTATATTTTGAAGAATTTCCGAGCTATTGACGTACCCTAATTTAGCATCTGTCTGAGCATTCAGGTTACCAGCCGTTAATATTATAGCTAAAACCAGGACGAGTTTAGATAAATGTTTCATTGTTTCTCTGTGTTATTTTGTTCCTTAATCGGTTGCAAATTTATCAAAAAATAGAAATAAACCTAACCAAAAATAAATTTTCTGATTTACAAATGGTTAGTAAGAATATCCAAGCTCATCCAATACTTGATCGCTAATATCATAGCGTGGATTGGCAAACAATAGCTTGGGATTGTTAGCTTTGTCAAAGACAAAAGCATAATTTTTATCGTTCGCAATTTCTTCAATCGCGTTAAACACCTTTTCCTGAATAGGTTTTACCAATTCCTGGCGTTTTTTATGTAAATCGCCGTTTTCCCCAAAACGCTTTTTCTGTAATTTCCTGACCTCTTTCTCTTTTTGAACAATCTCTTCTTCGCGCTGCTTTTTCATGTCTTCGGGCATCAAAGCGGCATCTGCCTGAAATTCTTTGTACAACTGGTCAATTTTCTGATATTTTTCTTCGATCTCTTTTTGCCACTTTGCCGACAGATCATCCAATTGTTGTTGTGCATCCTTATACTCCGGAATATTGTTAAGGATGTATTCGGTGTCGACAAAAGCGTAGCGCTGAGCTGATGAAGCCACAGCCAAAAAGAGAAGAGCAGCTGATATTAAAATAAATCGTTTCATAAGCATTTTTTATTTTTAAAGGCGCCGTGCCATACGAATTGCGGTTTTACCCCAGCGAGGCACGCCTGATAATTAATTCTCCTCTCTTACTAACAAACAATATACCAAATTTTAATTCATCGATTGTCCTATGGTAAAGTGGAACTGACCTCCATTGGCATCCTGCATGCCGGGGACCTGATCGAAACCATAGCCCCAGTCAATACCTAACATACCAAACATCGGCAGAAATACTCGCAAGCCAACCCCAGCCGAACGGTATAGATTAAAAGGCTTGAACTTATCAAAATTCAACCATGAATTTCCTGCTTCCAGAAATCCTAAAACATAAATCGTTGAACTGGGTTTAAGCGAAATAGGATATCTCAATTCAAGCGAATTCTTGTTATAGACAGTACCTCCCAGGTTGTCGTCCTTATAATAATCGGGAGTCAGGGAATAGTTGCTATATCCTCGCATGGAAATGATTTCCCTGCCGTCAAAATTGCGATACCCGGTCAGGCCATCACCTCCCAGGAAGAACCTGTCAAAAGGAATTGTTCCGATATCCTGGTTATAAGCCCCCAGGAAACCATATTGAGATTGGAAACTGATAACCAAATCACCAACCAGCTTTTTGAACCATTTACCTTTAAATTTCCACTTATGATACTCCATCCACTCAAACTTGTCCTGCGGTGCCATAGAAGAATAATCTTTTTCCTCCTTAAAGGCAGAATAAGGGGGTGTCACTTCAAGGGATAAAGATACATCCGACCCATTTCTCGGGAATATTGGTGCATCAATAGAATTTCTCCCAAAATTAATGTTGTAACTAATAGTATTGTATTTTCCGTTGCCGTTTCCAAAAGAAAATATCTGTGTATAATTCTTCAGCTTATAGCGTTCAAATTTGAGGCTTTGTCGTAAAGTGAAGAAGTCGTCGGGCCAGCTCAGGCGTTTTCCCAAAGCGATGGTAACTCCGTCAATCTGGAATGAATAATCGCTGGCCGAAGAAGTAAAGGCATTCCCAAAGAGTGAATGGTTATAGGAGAGGCTCAGCGAATTAGGTTTACTACCGCCTACCCATGGTTCGGTAAAGGAAGCGCTATAACTCAGGTAGCCTTTACCATAGGACTGGACTTTAAGGTTAAGCTTTTGTCCGTCGCCTGTAGGGATGGGGCGCCATGCTTCCTTATCGAAAAAGCGACTGGTCGAAAAATTATTAAAACTAAGCCCAAGTGTACCAATGAGCCGACCGTAGCCCCAGCCCCCGGAGAGTTCAATTTGGTCGGAAGAGGTTTCCTCCACGCGATATTCAATATCGACCGTTCCTTCTTTGGGATTTGGTTTGGGTACAGGTTCGATCGTTTCTGAGTTAAAATACTTCAACTGAGACAGTTCCCTGGTGGAACGAATAATATCGTTACGGCTAAATAGCTGGCCGGGTCTTGTGCGCAGCTCTCTTAATACCACATGATCGTTGGTGCGGGTGTTGCCCGAAATGGTCACCTCATCAATAGTAGCTTGTTCCCCCTCGAAAACGCGAAGCTCCATATCAATGGAGTCGTTTTCCACGTTAACTTCCACCGGTGTTACGTTGAAAAACAAGTAACCGTTGTCAAGATAAAGCGAACTAACATCCATGCCATTAGGGTCATAATTGAGTTTCGTATTGAGAATTTCCTGGTTAAACACATCCCCTTTCTCAATCCCCAGCACTCTGTTGAGTTGCTCGGAAGAATACACTGTATTACCGGTCCATTCTATATTTCTGAAATAATATTTGTCGCCTTCATCCACATAGAGGTCAAGATCGATCGTATTATCCTCGTTATGGCGAACGGAGTCGGCAAGAATTTTAAAATCCCGATAACCCATAGAGTTATACTTGTCTACTAGCTTCTGTTTGTCTTCTTCAAATTCTTCCCGAATAAATTTTGATTTCTTAAAGATTCCTAACCGGAAGTCATCGGCAACAATTTGCCTTACCGAATCGGCTATCGAAGAAAAATTTAAAGTAAACACTCCTTTGACCGTGCTGGCTACAAGCTTATCTACACTATTGAGAGGTCGGAAACGCACCTTCTCTTTGGTGTTTTTAAATGCACTCACTGCTGATACATCAGGCAATTCTTTATTACCATGAATATTTATATCTTTTATCTTGATTCTCTTATTCTTATCAATATCAAACCGCAACTTAACATAATTCCTGCGGGAAGTATCCACGCGCTTTTGCATCTGCACTTCCGCATTCATATATCCTTTATCACGGTAATATTCCTTAATTGTCTTTTTTGCACTCACCCGAAGATTGTCGGTCACTACATCTCCGTTGACAAGTTCCAGTTTATCCCGTAGTTTATCGGCTTCCCCTTTTCTCACGCCTTCAAAGCTAAAGCCAGACAGGCGGGCTCGTTCTACTAATCGGATTTCCAGGAAAATCTTTTTTCCTTCCACTTTATTGGCGACAATACGAATATCCTCAAAAAGCCCCTGATCCCATAATTTTTCTATCGCACTACTGATTTTTTCACCGGGCACATTTATTTTATCACCGACATTGAGCTCGGAAACCATGACAAGCACATTCTTGTCCAGATAATCCACTCCGGATACTTTAATGCCACCGATTTCATATTGCTTGGGTTCCGCATAATCAATCTTTTCCAGCTCGCCACCGATAGTGACTTGTCCTTCGATCTCATTTGAAAAAGAAAATAATAGAAATAGTAAGAAAAAAAGTCCGGAATTTTTCAATAATTTGTTTGATATCTGCTTAAATCTCATTCGCTCCGTATCCTATTTTTTTATTTGTTCACTAATTTGTCCAAATCTTCGCTCTCTTGATTGATAATTAATTAAAGCCTGGTAAAGATGCTCTTTTCTAAAATCGGGCCAGAAAGTCGGGCAAAAATACAACTCACTATAGGCTAGTTGCCACAACAGGTAATTACTCAGCCTGTGCTCACCACTGGTTCTGATAAGAAGCTCAGGATCGGGCATTTCCGCAGTAGTGAGGTATTGTTTTATTACATCCTGGTCGATAGTTTCCGGATCAAGGCTCCCCTCTCTGGCGTCATAGGCTACATTTCTCATCGCTTGTTCAATATCCCATCGCCCGCTATAGTTCAGGGCCAGGGTTAAAACCATGCGCTTATTTTCCTTTGTTTCATCTTTGGCCAGGTTTAATGCATTGTAGCACTTCTCCCCGAGTTGCCTGGTATCACCGATTGTATTCAGCCGTATGGAATTATCCATAAGCGTCTTTAGTTCGCTATGAACGGTTTTAATAAGTAAGTCAATCAGCGTATCCACTTCTCTTTTTGGTCTTCGCCAGTTTTCAGATGAAAAAGCATAAAGAGTAACATAATTTATCCCCAGCTCTGCGGAAGCTTCTGTGGCTTCACGTACTGCTTTCACACCATTCTCATGACCAAAAATCCTCAGTTTCCCTTTTTTCTTAGCCCATCGTCCGTTGCCATCCATAATTATTGCGATATGGCGCGGTAACTTCTCCGGGTCGACTTGTTGTTTCAAGCTCATTGTTGCACTAGTGTCTTTATTATTTTCGCTTTCGCTGTAAATCTTCGCAAACTTCTCTTTTGAATATATCCAGGTTTAATGTTAATGACAATCCGGCAAACGAATACCAGTCGTTTGTTGCTGTATTGCTCAGTTGCACACCTTGCAGGGAATTGTCATTGCCGGGCAGCTCATCGTAAGTGCCGGGCAGCCCGTCGATGTTATCGGCAAAAGTTTTGCGATAGCCCCATTCAGCTGCTAAACCAAAATGCTCCGACAAGCTGTATTTCACCCCAATTCCAAAAGGTAAGGCAAAACCGGAGCCGCTGTATTCAAATTGCTCATTGCCTTCCCTCACCGTATAATTCCCGCTATAAAAATGATAACTTATTCCTCCAAACAGAAAGGGCGTAATCACATTCTTGCTGCTGCCCGTAAAATATTTCAGGAAATTAAACTCCCCCAGTAAAGAAAAATCCGTCACATTTCCACTAAAATCTGCTTCCCGGAAGGGCCTCACCTGTATATCCGATTCATTTCCTGCCAGCGAACCACGATACGCACTAAACCGGGCTGCCAGGCGGGTATCCAGGTTATAGCGATATATGGCCCCAAAGCTGGGCTTGGTTTGAAGAAATTGCTGACCGGGATTTACATCACCATTATAGAAACTCCCTCCCCCAAAAACACCAACTTCCGAATATTGGCTATACGTTGCTGGAACAACAAAAACCATTAATGTTATGATCAAAATATTTCTCATCATTTTAGCTTGTAAAATTAAAACAATTTTTCGTGCTGACTGATATTGAAGACTTACAAACCTTTAATTTCTATAGTCTAATCCCCAGTTCAGCTTTTTCCTAATCGTAGTAAAAAATGCTTCATGTTCCAACTGTACTAGTTTTATTCCAAATCTTTCCTTTCTAATTTCTAATTCCAGCGGTTCATCCATACTCACATACCTGGAGTCCAGTCCAAGGTAATAATCATGATTTCTTCCTTCAACAATAAGCTTGATGTGGCTGCTATCAGGAACAACGATAGGCCTGACAGTTAAATTGTGTGTGGCAATCGGGGTAATAATAAAATTACATGAGTCGGGAGTTACGATAGGACCTCCACAGCTCATCGAATAGGCGGTTGAACCGGTAGGGGTGGCAACAATCAATCCGTCGGCCCAGTAAGAGTTCATATACCTGTCATCCACATAAGCCTTAACGGTTAGCATAGAATGAGCCTGACGTTTATGGATTGTCAATTCATTAAGTGCATAGTTTGTCTCGCCGAACAAATCCTTCCCGGCATTAAGCCGCAGCAAAGCCCGTTCTTCAATACTATATTTCCCCCCGTCTATATCATCAATTGCTTTAGTTATCTTATCCCTGGGAACACTGGATAAAAACCCCAGTCTTCCCAGATTAATTCCCAATACGGGAATTCCCGAATCCCGTATCAGGGTAATTGTATCCAAAAGGGTCCCATCGCCGCCAATCGAAAACAAATAATCTACATGTCCCGCCAAATCGTGGTGGTTCTCATAAAGATCAAATGTATCATTTAGCTCCACAAGCTTTTGAATCTTTTCCCAGAAAGGTTTATAAAAAGCTAATTTGTAGCCCGAATCCTTCAGTTTATCAACCAACAACTGAAGGTAGGCGGCATGTTCGCGCCCTAGCGTTTTACCATATAAAGCAATTGTTGTCATTCAAAAGGCCCTTTTCACAATGAGTTGCAATGTTACGAAAAACTACCGATTATAAGTCCTAATTAACAAATTTTAACCCCGCTAAAGAACTTATATACATGCCGCGCCAGATTTATATCGGTGCCGTAAAATGCAGGAACACTCCTCCCCCATTATGTTTATTCCAGGAATATTCAATTCTGAGAACTTTTTCGTAATACGT
>JAIPBX010000051.1 GCA_021738485.1 Bacteroidales bacterium
TTCCGGGGGCCAAGCGTGGGAATCTGTCATTAGCCCTAGTGGTGATTATATTTTCAGCAGTGTCAGCCACTACGTACGCAACAGCGAAGGTGAAGGGGATAATCGGCCGGCCTTCGTAATCCTTGACTTGGAAGGCAATTTTGAAAAAATCAAAGATTTGGCTTCGGGATATCAAAACGGAAAATTATGGTCCTCACAGCTTATCAATGATAGTACGGCAATCGGGAGTGCCGGTTGGGGCAATGACGCATGGGAAGACCCGGCTTTGGCTGTAAAATTTGATACCGCAGGAAATATTATCGAGCAAAGGGAAGTTACAGGAGGAATTTATCTTAGTCGTGTTGAAAAAACCTTTGATAACAAATATTTATTTTATACACAAGATGATCAAGGGCCCGTTGACCATACCGTTTACCTGGTAAAATACAACCAAAACCTCGAATACGACACCCTCTACAACCAGCCTATGGAGTACGACACGCTGTGTCCCTACCCCATTGCCAGCGATACCATTTCGCTGGACGGGTGTATGCTGTCCACCTCGAGCGAGGAGAATGCGCCGGAGCCCAAGACTTATTCACCGGAGCTGAAGGTCTATCCCAACCCGGCCCGCGGCCCGGTCACCGTCGAACTACCCGGCTACATCAAAAAGCAAAGCGCCCAAAAAGGCTTCCAAATTACCCAAAAAGACTTCCAATACCACAGTGATGCAGTGCTGCATATCATCGACATCCACGGCCAGAAGATTGCTTCCTTTGAGGCGAAAGGAGAAAAGAAAATGACCGTACCTACACAGAATTTGTCGCCCGGGGTTTATATGGTTATAATGGAAGTGAACGGCAAGCGGTATGCGAAGGAGAAGATGATAGTAAGATAGTAGTGAGTGGTGAGTGGTGAGTGGTGAGTTATGCCGGATTCCGGATTATTGCGAATTTTAGGCGAATGTAAGCGAAGAGTAGTAGGCAGGAAGTAGATATCTATATGTTTTCTTTACTGTCGAGTCCACTTTGGCGAATGCCGTAAGCTTTCTGTAAGATTTAACACAGCTACATACCAAGTGAGGAAGTTAGCGGGTTGGGAAGGGCAAATTGGTCGGCAAGCAGTATACTTAAAAGAAATCTTGAAAACGAAAACTTCTTAACCGTTAATATCCAAAAGCTTTCTATGAATCTCCAGGACCTGGGGGATGACTAATTCTTTTTCGCCATTGTCAATCACAAAATGGGCATATTTTTTCAGCTCTTTTTCAGTGAACTGCCTCTGCATGCGACTTTCCACCTGTTTACGGGTCGCGCTATCCCTTTGCATTATTCGTTTAGTGCGTATTTCCCGCGGCGCCGTAACTACGACCACATAATCCATAAATCGATAAAATCCGCTCTCAATAAGGATAGCCGCTTCCTGGATTGTATAGGCATATTGGCTGTGATCGTCACACCACTGCAGATAATCGTTTTTAACCAAAGGGTGCAGAATCCAGTTGAGCTGTTTTAGGCGGGACTCATCATTAAAAACCACATCTGCAAGAGCTTTACGATCAATCTGATCGTTAACAAATACATGTTCTCCAAAAACCTTGCGCACTTCATCTTTAACCTGAGGGTCAACAAGAAATTTCTTCGATTCGTAATCGGCATGATATACAGGAACCCCCAATACCGAGAAGACTTGAGCTACTGTACTTTTACCGCTGCCAATATTGCCGGTAAGGCCTATCCGTATCATTGCAACAGGATATATTCCACTTCTTTTGGCTCCAATTCCGTAATGCGGACATATCCGGGCTTACGGTCTACTTCCACGGGCAAAAACTGTCCATTGCCTGGCTGATAGGACACACCGGCCCGAAAACCGGAAGCATCTACTCTTTCATAATCTTTCAGGGCAACCCGGTAGGTAATGGTTACCCTCTCGGGGAAAGTCTTTAGATTTACGCCTTGAGGCGTTTCAGCCTGAATTGGTATGGTTACCTGCGATTCTGTATATTCCTCTGCGGGCAACTTAATCGTCACAGAATCCCGCTCTAAGCTTAAAAATCGTGTAGAGAACTCTTTCAATTTGATCTCGCGTTGAATTTTATTTCGTACGGTCCCCAGATTAATTTTTTCCGAAGAAACAGCGTTTACTGTATCCACAGCCCTGGCAATACCGGAAATCACTACACTATCCGGGGAAATACTCATGGGCTTTCTCAGCCATACCTGGTGATCCAATTGATAGTCCAGATGTGCATCAACGGGCACTTTCCTGTATTTCAGCTCTTCAAACTGAAAAACCAGAGTATCGGGTGTTATATCGACTAACTTATCATAATACTTTGACTCGCGGGCAATCTGCGACAAAAACCATACTGCCGGAACCTGTGCTGAAAACTTGTATTCTCCCTGTTTCTCCAACTGAACATCTTCCAGGCTAATTTTCAGCGGATCATTCGGCTCTTTCAGTCGTGCTTTCAGCAATTCCGTACCCCGGCCGTTTACCTTCAGGTAAACCTCCCGGGGAAGATCGTTCGTTAACACCTTGTCTTGTGGTAGATTGACATACTCAACGGGATGTTTGACAGCAGTAGTATATTCTTTGGATAATTTGATCGAAAGCCAAATAAAGGCGGAAATCAAGAGGCAAATAAAAAAAACATAGAGCTGGTATCTGAACCGGAGGTCTTTAAAGGGTTTTAAAAACCACTTCAGCCAGTTGCTATCGCTACCAACGCTATGTTTTTTTTTACCGGATTCAGCCACAATCTTGTTTTATCTTTGCTGCTGTTGCTTCAGTTGTTCCTGGTCTTGCGAATCCGTAGATATAGCAGATTTTTCCACCTTAAGCTGAATTTGGTTCCCCACATCCAGCATTACATGGTTGTCTTTCACCTCGGTAATCTTACCGTGAATTCCGCCCACAGTAACAACTTTCTGTCCTTTTTCCAGGGCTTCGCGGAATTGCCGCTGCTTTTTGGCCCTTTTCATCTGCGGGCGAATAAAAAAGAGATAAAAAACAAGAATGATCAGTATGAGAGGCAACAGTGAAACAATGCCACCTCCTTCACCACCTGATCCTTGCGATGTTAGTAAAATACTTAAATAGTTCATCATTTTTCATTTTATGGATGTATAACTTTTGCTTTAATTCTCAATGTTGTATTACTGGGCTGGGCATTGGTGCCTACCGTAATGGTTTTGCTCTGAAAACCGCTACGTCTTTCGCTGTCGAAAGTGACTTCCAGGTATTTTTCCTCACCGGGTTTAATGGGTTCCTCGGGGTAATCGGGAACCGTACACCCGCACGAAGAGCTTACTTCTGAAATAATCAGGGGTGCATCCCCCGTGTTTTTAAACTTAAAATTATAACTCACTACTTCCCCACTAATGACCTTCCCGAAGTCATGTGTTTTGGTTTCAAAGGTTATCTCGGGCATCTTTTGGCTCTTATCCCCGTCCGCCGAGTTGGGATTATTCACCATATCCGATGGCAGCTTATTATCCTTGGAGAAATCACAACTTGTTGTGAGTGCTACCAAAACCGTAACAAAACCTAATATCCAGCGTTTTTTACCCATGTGTTAATTTTTTAGCAAATGTAATAAAACAAACTGATTTGATACTACTTAGCAGTATTTCTGTTTATCAATACCTGGTATCCTTCCAGTTCAGCGAACCCATATTTTTCATAAAGCTTGCGGGCCGGACCATTTTGTTGATGCACTTCGAGTTTTATCTGCTTATGGGTGGAGCGGGCAAAAGCCAGTATCTCTTCCATAAGATATTGCCCCCACCCCCGGCCTTGTTTGTTGGGTTTAATTCCCATATGGTGCAGATAAAGTCTCCTTCC
Source organism: Bacteroidales bacterium (assembly GCA_021738485.1). Classification (GTDB taxonomy): domain Bacteria; phylum Bacteroidota; class Bacteroidia; order Bacteroidales; family JAIPAH01; genus JAIPAH01. The sequence continues at coordinate 3,829 of JAIPBX010000051.1, forward strand.
ATTATTTGTAATCCACGCCGTGCCTATTAATTCATTCTGCTCCTCCATCATAAGCAATCGACCTCCCAACCTTATCGTCTCTTCAATCACCTTCAAATCGTCTCCCCTTTCGGGACGGCCAAGGCCTAACTAGCCCCACAATGCACCTAAAGCTTCATAATCGTCTCTTTTAAAATCCCTGACAACAACCATAGCACTAATTGTTTATCAATCCGCGGCCCACTTTTTTCACCTTCCCCGCTTCCTTGAGTTCCGAAAGCAGTTTGTCCAGCATACCATTGATAAAAATACTGCTTTTCGGAGTACTGAAGACCTTTGCTATCTCAATGTATTCATTCATAGTCACTTTGATAGGAATCGTCTCAAATTTAAGAAATTCACTGATGGCCATTTTTATTAGAATGACATCCATCAAAGCTACCCGTTCAAAATCCCAATTGGTTATATGCTGCGAAACCATTTCATCTAACTCCTTCGAGTTAAACACAACATTTCTGAAAAGTTTTTTGACAAATTCCTCATCCTCATTCCTGTTATTTTCATCGTAAGGGGCGGTATACAGTTGAGGCAAAGGAGCATACTCATCATCTTCCTTTTTAAAATTGCGGAAAGTTTTTTCCAGCATAAGTATCGTTCCATCAAAGTCATTGGCCCAATTCACATACTTCTCTTCATAAAAATTCTGTAGCAGTTCATCCTGAAGAATAACTTCCCGCACCATATTAACGAGAAAATCTTTATCCTCATTAAAACTTCGCTTACCGGATTCCATATAATTTTTATAAGCTTCGCTATCGCGTAGTCTGAAATATGTTTTACGCACTATATCCTGCTGATCGGCCCAGTTGATTTTTAGCCGGTCGCGATGACGCTTATAAGAACGGTTTTCGGATAATTGCTGTAACACCTGGTTTTCGATAAATTTTGTATTGGGATTCAAGTCCTCATAGGTGGGATAAAATTTATTACGGGCCTCCTCTATCCGTTTGCTTACAAAATCTATTAATTCTAAGATATAAGACAGTTGATAAATATACAAATCATAAACTTTATGAATATCCTGTAGCAAGGTTTTCTCGGCCGCCGCATAATCCTCAGCCGTTTCCGAGGAATAAGCGTAAAGCTCCTGAAGCACCTTTATTCGAAGAAATCGCCTCGTTAACATATCAATAAGAACATTTAATCCAAAATCAGGAGGCAAAAGTACGACATTTTACCAAAATATCTTTCTCTAACGATACGGAAAAATAAAAATCCGCTTCAAACAGTCACAGACAATGCTTCTATTCATTATGAGGGGATATCAACTAATATATTTCTTTTTGATAAATAAATATTTTTGGAGCTAATTCTTTGATATAAATCATATTTATTTACTTTTGCGTACAGGAACCTAAATAATTATTGTGGAAATGGCTGAGAATAACGCACGCAGAAGAGACGAAATTTTTTCAAGAGCCGTAAGAGCGGGTAAACGCACCTATTTCTTTGATGTTAAATCCACAAGAAAAGGGGAGTATTACCTGACGATAACAGAAAGCAAACGAAAGTTTAACAATGACCAGGGAAAGTTCTATTATGAAAAATTCAAACTTTTCCTTTACAAAGAAGATTTTGACAAGTTTAAGGATGCTCTTGGGGAAACCATTAAGTACATCAACGATAATCAGCAGGTAACTTCCGGGGATGATCAGGAGGCACAGCAAAGTGAGCTGCAGTCCGGTCAACCAGAGGAAACCCAACAAGTTCGGGAAACCCAGGAGGCCCCCACACAGGAAAAAGTTAATGAAGAAGAGGGTAATGAAGCAGAAAAGGATCCTTTTAATACCTCTTTTCATTCTAATATTGACTTTGAAGACCTGGGGAGCGAACCCAACAAAAAGCTAGAAGAAGAAAAAAGATTCAACAAGTAAGTAAATAATGTTACGTTTCTGATAACCAGTAATCTATTGCATTAAAATTAGGTACTGAATACATGAGTCCTTAATTTTAATTCAAAAAGGTTATCAGAAACGTAACCCTTTTATGTTCCTCCCTGGCCAAAAAAAATGTTTATATCTTGGTTTGCAAACTGGCTTCCAAAATGTTGGGCCTTGAACAATTCTGTGGACAATATTTGCTACAAAGTAGCTCGATAAAATTGTATATTTGTAAGAATTAAAATCTACTAAATTTTTATGGGAAAAATTATAACCATTGCAAACCAAAAAGGCGGGGTAGGCAAAACCACTACTGCTATCAATTTAGGTGCTAGTTTTTCTATTCTGGAATACAAAACATTGATTATTGACGCCGATCCACAAGCCAATGCAACATCGGGTGTAGGTATAGATCCAAAAAGCGTTAAGACCAGTATTTATGAAGCTATCATTGAAGAGCATGATGCCAAATCTTCTATTCTGGAAACAGAAACACCTAATCTGTATATTTTACCTGCCCATATCGACCTGGTGGGAGCTGAGATAGAAATTATTAACATGACGGACCGGGAAAAAATGATGCGCCAGGTGACCAATGATCTAATTAATGACTATGACTTTATCATCATCGACTGTTCGCCATCTCTTGGTTTGATCACAGTAAATGCACTAACCGCCGGCGATTCGGTTATTGTACCCGTTCAATGCGAATATTTTGCCCTGGAAGGACTCGGAAAGTTATTAAATACAATAAAAATAGTTCAGTCACGATTAAACCCTGAACTGGACATTGAAGGAATTCTTCTTACCATGTATGACAGCCGTTTAAGGCTGGCTAAACAAGTGGTGAGTGAAGTCAAAACGCATTTTCAGCAAATGATTTTTGACACACTGATACACCGGAATATTAAGCTTAGTGAGGCACCGAGTTTCGGTGAATCGATTATATCGCATGATGCATCTAGTACCGGCGCCCGCAATTATTTGAACCTGGCCCGGGAAATACTTTTGAAAAACGGAATGTTAGAAGAAAAGACAAAAGAGAAAGCAAATGAGTAGTAAGAAAAAAGCTGCATTAGGAAAAGGGTTAAGCGCTATTCTCGAAAGCCCGGAAACCGATATCACATCAAAAGATATTTCGGGAAATTATGTGGTAGGTGCTGTGGCTTCCGTAAAAATCGGCAATATAGAAACCAATCCCTTTCAGCCCAGGGATAAGGTAGATGAAGAGGCATTGCAAGAGCTGGCTGAATCGATCAAAGAGCAGGGTATTATTCAGCCTCTCACTATCCGGAAAATGGGGTATGAACAATACCAGCTTATATCCGGCGAGCGAAGGCTTAAAGCGGCCAAATTAGCCGGCATGGAAGAGATACCAGCTTATATCCGCGTGGCCAATGACGAGCAGATGCTCGAAATGGCCCTGGTGGAGAATATCCAGCGCGAAGACCTCAACGCTATGGAGATAGCAATTAGCTACAACCGCCTGATGGAGGAGGTAAACCTTACCCAGGAAAAGCTGGCCCAAAGACTGGGGAAAAGCCGTACCACCATTGCTAATTTCCTGCGCCTGCTGAAGCTGCCCGCAGAAATACAATCTGCTGTACAGGAAAACAAACTGACTATGGGACAGGCCCGCCCACTCATTAATATTGAAGATGATGAACAACAAAAGCTATTGCTGGATGAAATTCTCGAAAATAATCTGTCAGCACGAAAAATTGAGCAAAGGGTTAGGGAAATAAATGAAGGTTCGAAAATTGCCCGGAAAAAAGCGGAAGAGAAAAAGCAAAAGCAGGAGATCCCTCAAAGATATGTGGAGATAAAAGAGAATCTGAGAGAAAAACTGGATACGAATATCAAACTAAGCAGGAACAATAAAGGAAAAGGCAATATCGTTATTTCCTTCAACTCGGATGAAGACCTGGAAAGAATTTTATCACTGATAGATAAAAAGGCAAATAGTGAATAAACCGGAAATAAAGGCAAACTCAAAGAACAAGGTTTTGGTTTCATCAAAAACAGGGAAACTAAAGCCTTTGTTTTTTTATATCATTCTGGTTTTTATATTTCTATGCGCCCCCCATTCATTGAGCGCTCAAAATGACCGGGAAAAGGAAGCAGATACCATACAACAGGATAAAAACAAGCAACAAGATAGTCTTGTAAAAAAGCATTCGCCCCGGAAAGCCGGTTTATATTCTGCCGCTTTGCCCGGATTAGGGCAAGCGTATAATGAAAAATACTGGAAGATCCCTATTATCTACGCAGGTTTCGGAACACTGGCTTACTTTATCAACCAAAACAATACGGAATACAACAAATTCAAAAAAGCTTACGCATATGTTATAGCAGGGGAAGAGGGGGAACCACCGAATGAATATGTGATTCGCTATGAGAGTAATAAAGACAATCTGCGAAAATTAAAAGATTACTACCGGCGCAACCTTGAATTAACCTATATCTTAACAGGAGCATTGTATATCCTTAATATCATTGATGCTACCGTTGATGCTCATTTTTTTGAATTCAATGTCGATAAGGATTTATCATTAAAAGTATCTCCCTATATACATACGAATATCCAAAACCCGGCTTTGGCGAGCAAAGGGATAAGTATATCGTTGAATCTTTAATATAAAAAACCATGAACATAGTAATTTCGGGATATGGCAGAATGGGACAGGCCGTTGAAGAGCAGGCTCTTAATCGCGGACATTCCATTGTAGCTACGATAGATGATCACAAAGAATGGCAGAATAAACAAGACCTCCTGCGAGAAGGGGATGTGCTGATTGATTTTAGCCTTCCGTCGGTGGCTGCTACAAATATTTATAAAGCATTCGAACATGGACTTCCTATTGTTACCGGCACCACAGCCTGGTACGATCGCCTGGAAGAAATTCGGGAGTATTGCACAAAGAATGGGCACAGTTTATTTTATGCTCCCAATTTTAGTGTAGGAGTCAATATCTTTTTTGAAATAAACCGCCGTCTGGCAGAACTTATCAATGAGCAGGAACAATACCACGGGCAGGTGGAGGAAACCCATCATATTCATAAGAAAGATGCACCCAGCGGTACCGCTGCTAAAATTGCCGATGACATAACCGAAAACATAAAACGGTATTCTCGATGGGAAAAAGCAAATGAAACAGATAAAAATGCGCTACCCGTAATCTCACACCGGCGTGATGAAGTCCCGGGAACCCATGAAGTCAGTTACGAATCAGGCGTTGATAAAATCACTATCCGCCATGACGCCAAATCGCGGGAAGGGTTTGCTCTTGGGGCGATATTGGCTGCCGAATTTTTACAGGACAAGAAAGGTGTTTTTACAATGAAAGATCTATTGTTTAGCAATTTTTAACATAATTCCCTTTCTTCGCACCATTAAAAATTGAAATTTTGCACATATTTTTAAACACAGCTTAAAATGATTGTAGAAAAAATTCTGTTACTAATCTTTTTGTTTTTCCCGGTTTTTGTTGCCAAAACATTTTCGGAGGCAGGTCACAAAAGTTACTATGCCTTCATCCCTATATTCAACTATTATATTTGGTTAAAAGTTGTCCGCAAGCCACTGTGGTGGTTCGTGTTCCTGCTTATTCCCTTCATTAATTTCTTCATGATCTTTTTGCTGGTGGTGGAGACGGCCAAATGCTACCAGAAATATAAACTGGGCGAGCAAGCGCTGGCCGTTGTTTTGTTCTTTTATATGCTTCCCCGCTACGGTTTTGTTGAAACGGAAAAATATGAAGACCCTCAAAATCGGCCGAAGATCAAGAAATCAGCAACACGGGAATGGGTAGACGCCATAATATTTGCTGTTGTAGCCGCTTCTATTATCCGGATGTTTTTGGTCGAGGCCTACACTATACCCACCTCTTCCATGGAAAAATCACTCCTGGTGGGAGATTTCCTGTTTGTAAGCAAGATCAGCTATGGACCGCGGGCCCCCATGACCCCTATTTCGTTCCCCTTCGTACATCACACTTTACCGCTTACTAAAAACACCAAATCGTATACAGAACTGGTAAAATTTCCGTATTATCGTTTCGCGGGCTTAAATGATATCAAAAGAAATGATGTAATGGTATTTAATTTCCCTGTGGGTGACACGGTTTCGGAAAGATTTCAAAGCAACCGGTCATATTATTCGCTTGTAAGAGAATTTGGACGGAAGAAAGTAAGAAACAACCCGCGGCGTTTCGGAGATATTATCTATCGCCCGGTTGACAAGCGCGAAAACTTTATTAAACGTTGTGTTGGTTTGCCCGGGGACACCCTTGAAATCAAAGATAAAAAAGTGATTATCAACGGAGAGCCTGCTGAAGTGCCCGGACAGCTCCAATTCAAATATATAGTGAAAACCAACGGGTCAAGAATCAATCCCCGCACTTTGGATAGGTTGAATGTCACCGAAAATGTGAGAAATATCAGCAATAACGAATTCCTGATGACCCTGACCGACGAAACGGCCGAGGCCATCCGGAATTTCAAAATTGTGAAACAAGTTAAGGCCGTTAATCGGCCGGAGGGCGTTCGTGAGCCTTACATCTTCCCGCATGATTCAGCATATGACTGGAATGTCGACAATTTCGGTCCGATATTTATCCCGAAAAAAGGCTCCACGGTCAAACTCAACAGCCAAAATATCGTTCTTTGGGAACGCATTATTGATGTGTATGAGGATAATAATCTCCGGGTGGAGGGAAATGATATTTACATCAATAATCAAAAAACAGACTCTTATACGTTTAAAATGAATTATTACTGGCTAATGGGTGATAATCGCCATAATTCGGCTGACAGCCGCTTCTGGGGTTTTGTCCCTGAAAACCACGTCGTTGGGAAAGCAATCTTCGTTTGGTTGTCCCTTGACCCCAACAAACCGCTTTTTGAGAAAATTCGCTGGAACAAAATGTTTAGAACCGTTAAATAAAGATTTATAATTATGAAAAAATATTTAATCCTATTAGTGTTACCTGCTTTTTTGTTAAGTTCCTGTTCCATATTTAAAAGCGGAACAAGCGAAAAAAGTTTTGAAGGAAAAGTAAGATATGAAATCACATATCCTGAAAGCTCCATTCCCGAGGCACAGCGGCAACAACTACCAAGCTCCATAACGCTCTACATAAAAGGCGATAAGGTGATGACTGAAATAATCACCGGCATGTTTACCCGCAAAACGATTAAGGATATCGAGCAACAAAAGGCTACTACGCTCCTTGAGGTGATGGGCCAAAAATATGCCATAGAGCAAACCAAAGAAGATATTGAGGAAAAAATCGAGGAAGAAGGAAAGCCACAAGTCGACATCACGGATGAAACCAAAGAGATTGCGGGTTATACGTGTCAGAAAGCCGTAGTTAAACCCGAAGACGGAGAAAAGCAAAATGTCTACTTTACTTCTGAAATTGGGAGTAGCAAGATGAATTTTGATTCTCCTGCTTATCGCCAAATCAATGGGCTGCCCCTGGATTACGAGATGAAAACCAGCATGTTTACCATGAAACTTACGGCTACCAAAGTGGAAAAAACAAAGGTATCGGAGGATAATTTCCGCATATCGGAGGATTACAAGAAGGTGACGAAAGAAGAATTACAAAACATGCTAGGCCAGTAAAATATAGCAGCTCGTATTTTCAACTTTGCGGAAATGTTGAGGCGGGAAAACAAAAAGTTACATACGCAATAACAAGGTGGATTTTTAGTTTTTCAAAGACAACATCGAAATGATAACGTATAATGGAAAAGAGGGTTTCTTGCACTCTTTTTTCCCCGTTTGGATAGGTAAGATTTTGTAGTTTTGCTAAAATTTCAATGCCGATGGCAGCCAGTAATAACAGGAACACCTTAAAGAGTGAGAATAAGAAGAAAACCGCTTCTCCCCAAACAAAAGCAAAGAAAAAACCGGGAAAAAAGAAAAAAGCAAACCGGAAACAACGCTTTCAGAACTTAAAAATAATTACCGGGATTTTTCTTATTTTGTTTTCTTTTTATTTGATCATTTCCATAATCTCTTATGTGTATCAATGGTTTCATTTTGGAAATGACGATGCTTTATTGGGCATGTCTTTTGGTGAAATTTTAACGCAACCTGATGTCCAGCACCATAACTGGGCGGGACGTATCGGTGCGGCCCTTTCCTATCAATTTATTCACCAATGGTTTGGAATAGGATCTGTCTTGTCTGGTTTTTACCTCTTCATTTTGGGCCTGTTCCTAAGCAGTGGTTACCAACTGGTTCACCTCGGTAAATCACTTATTTATATCCTCGCCCTGACTATATGGCTCTCCCTTACAATGGGCTTTCTGTTTTTCCATTCGGAAGAGCTTAGCATTCTCGCCGGTGTCTTTGGCTACCAAGGCAATGTCATGCTTACGGCCATTCTTGGCAATGTAGGAACCGGAATTCTGTTATTATTTATCCTGTTGAGCATTACCACGGTAGCCTACAATATTCCGCTGCGATGGATTAATACCGCACTGCTGACAGCTAAAGCTTCCTCTTCGGGGAATTCAGGAGAGCTACAAACGGAAGAGAAAGAAAAAAATATCTCTAAAGATAAAAAAGCTGACAGCACGGATCCTTCAGTTGCCTCCCATAAGAAAAAAGCTATCTTCAATACAGAAGAATATGCACTTGATGAAGAGGGAAACGGACCTCAGCCACACCAACCTCAGGAAGCAACCTTGGGCGGAAAAGAGAGCGAAGCTGAGGAAAAACAAACAAACGGGAAATCATCGGATGGCAACGGCGAAGCACAAAAAAACGATCATCAAGACGATAATGGCAATGAAATTGAGTTTACGATAGAAACGCCTAAATCCGGGGAAGAGGAAGACAAAAGACCCTCTAAGCCCGAGCATCGCGGATTGGATACCGAATATGATCCCACCCTGGAATTACGGGATTTCCAGTTCCCTACGCTCGATTTGCTGGAGACATACGAAGATTCTCACAATATCAGGGTACAAAAGGAGGAACTGGAAGAAAACAAGCAACAAATTGTTGACACGTTACAAAATTATTCGATTAAAATCACTTCTATCAGGGCTACTCCAGGACCATCAGTAACCTTATACGAAATTGTTCAGGCACCGGGTATTCGCATTTCCAAAATAAAAAATCTGGAAGACGACATTGCCATGAGTCTGGCTGCGCATGGAATACGTATCATAGCCCCCATTCCGGGTAGGGGAACAATAGGTATCGAAGTACCTAACAAAGACCCGCAGACCGTCTCCATGCGATCTATTTTGGGGTCAAAAAAGTTTGCTCAATCGAAATTTGAACTCCCTATTGGGCTTGGAAAAACGATTTCTAACGAGAGTTATATCACTGACCTGGCTCAGATGCCCCACCTGCTTATGGCAGGAGCCACAGGTCAGGGAAAATCCGTGGGATTAAATTCGATCATTGCCTCACTGGTGTATCAGAAACATCCTGCAGTGCTTAAATTCATCCTTATCGATCCGAAAAAGGTAGAACTCACTCTCTATAATAAAATTGAGCGGCATTACCTTGCCAAGCTTCCTGATGTAGAAGAATCAATTGTTACCGAGACACGGGAGGTTGTGCGTACATTAAACTCATTGGTCATCGAAATGGAAGACCGCTATAATCTACTGAAAGACGCCCAGGTAAAGTCTATCAAAGAATATAATCAAAAATTTATCGCCCGGCAGCTCAACCCGGAAAATGGACACCGGTTTTTGCCCTACGTTGTGCTGGTTATCGATGAATTTGCCGACCTTATCATGACATCAGGGAAAGAGGTGGAAGGGCCCATTACAAGGCTCGCTCAACTGGCCAGGGCTATCGGTATTCATCTGATCATCGCTACCCAGCGGCCTTCGGTAAATATCATTACGGGCTCTATTAAGGCTAACTTCCCCGCGCGGATAGCCTACCGCGTTATCTCCAAAGTAGATTCGCGGACCATTCTGGACTCAGGAGGTGCCGAGCAGCTAGTGGGTCGCGGAGATATGCTTCTGTATACCGGGAAAGAACTCGTGCGCTTGCAGGGTGCTTACCTCGATACTACCGAGATTGAAAAATTGACCGAATACATAGGCTCACAACGCGCTTACCCTGAGGCTTATAAGTTGCCTGAGTATATTGACGAGGAGGCCGAAACCTCCAAAGACCTTGAGGACCTGGGGCGCGATGAAATGTTTGAAGAAGCGGCAAGGGTGGTCGTATCCAACCAGCATGGATCAACATCGCTGCTGCAGCGAAAGCTGAAAATCGGTTACAATCGCGCCGGCAGGATTGTTGACCAGTTAGAGGCTGCCGGTGTTGTTGGTCCTTTTGAAGGAAGTAAAGCCCGCGAAGTTTTAATACAGGACCTTACAAGTCTGGAACAATTGTTGGAAAATCTTAGTTAAACAAAAAAGAAAAGTGATAATGAAAAATTTAACCATTCTGGTTTTTAATCTTGCATTACTATTCACCGGTTTTGCCTTTGGGCAACAAAAAAACGGGGAAGAAATCTTGAATCAGGTAGCGGAAAAAACCCAGTCCTACGATGCGATAAAAATCATCTTTAAATACTCAATGGATAACGAAGACCAGGAAATTCATGAAAGCTATAAAGGGGAAATCATTTCAAAAGGAGACAAATATCACTTAAAAGTAGCCGGACAGGAAATTATTAATAACGGCAAAAAAGTCTGGACTTATATCCCTGATGCCCGTGAGGTCCAACTAAACAAAGTGACAGAAAATAATACCCGTTTCAATCCTACCCGCCTTATCGAAAATTATAAGGAAAAATACGAAACCCGCTTCATTAAAAATATTACTGAAAAAAACAGGGAAATGGCTGTTATTGAACTTATTCCTAAAAATAATAACGATGATAATGCCTTCAAAAAAGCGCATCTAATCATTGATAAAATGAGGGATGAAATCTATAAGCTCAAAGTTTTTGGGGAAATGGGAAATGTATTCACTTATACGGTTGAAAAACTCATCCCAAACATTCGTATTCCGGAAAACACTTTCCAATTCAATAAGGAAGACCATCCTGAAGTGGATGTCATTGATATGAGGTAAATTGAAGCTATCCCAAAACCTACCGGAATCAGCAACTTATTGGACAGCCTCTGGTCAAACTTATACACTCCGGAGCGCTTTCGTTTTATTCACCTTTATCCAGTTTCATCAACTTGTAATTGTAATACCTGAGCGGCATACTATAAACGTTTTCATAACTTCCCGAACCATTTTTTCTGAACTCCATAAAGGTCTCTAATGTGTTTGATTGATGAAACTTCAGGCAATTGCTGAATTCTTCACCATACTTCAACATGGCCGTGCCAAAATAATACATCACATCAAACCCCACGAAAGCAAATCTCTCGGGAAGGGGTTCGGTATGGTATCTTTCCCTGAAATTATGTAAGAACCACTTAACGTTGGGTGCATCATAATCAATATATTCATCATCAAAAAGATGCACATCCAGATTTAACAGATATTCACTATCCAGGCCATAATCACGCCATGAGGACTTGCCAAATACTGTCAACCCCCCAATACTATCGCGGGCCTGGTTCAGATGGCGGAGCAATTCAATACTAAATACCCTATTATGCGTCAGGGCCACAATCAATTTCCTTTCTTTCCGAAGCGAGTCTACATCACCCAGCACCGGATTGAGGCTATCGCTGCTATATTTCACATCCACTACTTTGCGGTTAAAACCTGCAGCGTCCCTGCTGTATCCGGATGAATCAATCTCCGGTTGCAGGGAATCCGTAAGCAGCGACAGATTCTCCTGCTCAATATACTTATTATCCCGTATAATATAAATATCTGTAGTGTCGGGGTAATGCTTTTCAATATATTCAGCCATAGCTTTCATCTCTTCCCGCTCGGGGGACTGCACTTTATAAACATGCTTAAATTCCTTAATAATACTCTCACGGGTGGAAAGCGGATTTACGATTTTTATATCATGCTGCTGAGCAAATTCAGCGATGACCTGGAAAGGTTCGTTATAAACCGGACCAATAATCAGGTCTGCCTCTTCCAGCCTGGAATCTATGCTTCTGATAGCTTCTTCACGGCTTTTGCCAATATCATAAACAAACACTTCTGCCTTCAGCCCGCGTGATTCCAAAGAATCCAGGGCAAGGAGAGCGCCTTCATAGAACTGGATAAAATTCATAGATTTAAGCCCTTCCGGGGGATTATAGTCATATTTCGCAGTATCCAGCTTCGTATATTCGCTGAGATAGAGGGGAACCATCAAAGCCACCTTAAAATGTTGCTCAACTCCTGATTTAGCCAGACACCTTTCCCGTAATAACTTCTCTTTTTCCTTCTCTTCTTTCTCTATATCCTCGGGTTCATCCGCCTTCTCTCTAATTATGGGTATTTTAAGCTTCTCTCCTTTATTTATCTGCTTTGCCGCACCTGGATTTAACCTAATAATATCCTGGGGGTTGACATCATAGAGTTTAGCAATTTTGTATAAGTTTTCCTGCTTTGTAACCCGGTGAATAATAAAACTGATAGTAGTATCAGAAGGGGCCTCACCCGGTTCTTCCTTTTCATACACTTCCGATTGCACCTCTGCCTTGCGGGGGAGTTTTATGATATCTCCCCAGTTAACCCCTTCCTCTTTGATGCCGGGATTCAATTTGTAAATGGTATCTTTATCTATATTTTGTCGTTTGGATATTCCCGGCACACGCTCAAGAAACTTGACTTTGTAAAACCGGTAGGTTCTTATCGTATCCTTTTTCTTTTCTTCTTTGGTCCCCTGGGGCGGCCGCTCATCTGCTAATTGATCCTTATTAATGGGTTGATCACTTTCCATAGGAATGCGAATATTCGTCCCGGCTTTCAGACTGTTCACCTCTATCTGCGGATTCATTTCCAGGAGTTCCTGTTGGGAAATTCCAAAGTTTTTGGCAATGCGATATATTGTCTCCCCTTTTTTTACTGTATAGGCATTAAATTTCTTTCCCCGGAACACCCCTGTTTCTTTAAGCTTCTGCTTCTTTTCATTCTCTTCGGCGAGGTATACCGGAATAGTAATGCTCTGTCCAATGCTGATATTATCATCTATGCCGGGATTAAATTGCTTAATCTGTTCAACATTTACCCCGTATTCTCTGGAGATGCTAAAAAGGGTCTCTCCTTCGGCGACTTTGTGATAGGCAAACCTTCTTTGTTGATCGATTTTCCGCTTTCCTGAAGTATCCACGGTTTTATCCTTGCCTTTTTTCGTATCCTCAGGCTTATATTTCTCCTTCTTCTGCTCCGCTTCCCGTATTTTTTGTTCTTCCATTTCAGAAGCATTAGAAGCCTCCGAAACCGGGATGCGTAGTATCTGGTTGGGACGAACATCTTTCCCCTCGTCCAGGGAAGGTGTGGAGCGTATAATTACTTCAGGAGAAACTCCATAGAGCTCTCCTAACTCCTCCAGGGTTTCAGAAGGCTGTATCAAGTGGATGTAATAATCTCTGCCTTCAATAGTTTCAATGATAGAAGAGCGTTCCGGTTCGGAATCCTGTGCCTGAATATAACTCCCTATGGTGATAAAAAAAACGATAAGAATTCCTTGAATACTAATTCTCATAATCATATTATTTACTATTCCCATTCTATGGTTGCCGGTGGTTTGGAACTAATATCATAAACCACCCTGTTAACACCTTTAACCCGGTTTATGATCTTATTGGATATTTTAGCCAAAAAATCGTACGATAATCGCGACCAATCCGCTGTCATTCCGTCGGTGGATTCGACAGCCCGGAGGGCCACAACATCTTCATAGGTACGTTCGTCACCCATTACCCCCACTGAGCTTACCGGAAGTAAAACCGCTCCGGCTTGCCATACAGTATCATATACTCCCTGCTCTTTGAGACCATTGATAAAATAGTGATCCACCTCCTGCAGAATTTTTACCCGTTCTGGGGTTACCACTCCTAAAATACGTATAGCTAATCCCGGTCCCGGAAAAGGATGCCTGTTCATGATTGCCGGAGATATCCCTATGGTCTTACCCACACGGCGCACTTCATCCTTAAACAAACTCTTCAGGGGTTCCACCACTTTCAGATTCATTTGCTCCGGCAATCCACCGACGTTGTGATGCGATTTTATGGTTGCCGATGGTCCGTTTACAGAAGCCGATTCAATTACATCGGGGTAAATCGTCCCCTGGGCCAGCCATTTGACGTCCTCAATAGCATTGGCTTCCTTTTGAAAAATATCTATAAATACTTTTCCGATGGCTTTCCTTTTTTCTTCCGGATCGGTTTTACCTTTGAGAGCCTCGTAGAAATCCGCTTTGGCATCTACTCCTTTAACATTAAGCCCCATATTTTTGTAGGAATCCAGGACTTCTTCAAATTCATTTTTCCGCAAGACTCCATTGTCAACAAAAATACAGAAAAGATTCTCACCTATAGCTCTATCCAGTAATACGGCCGTCACAGAAGAATCGACGCCCCCCGACAAACCCAAAACGACTTTATCCTCACCTATCTGGTCTTTTAATTCCCTGACACTTTCCTCCACGAATGATTCGGCCGTCCATGTCTGACTGGCCCCGCAAATCTCCACCACAAAATTCCGGAGCAATATCTTACCCTCCTCTGTGTGATAGACTTCCGGGTGAAACTGAATGCCATAAGTAGGCTCGTTGTTGACCTTGAAACCGGCTACGTTAACGTCGGAGGTACTGGTAATCACATTCCATCCGTCCGGCAAATCGAGGATTGTGTCGCCATGCGACATCCATACCTGGCATCCGTCATTCATCCCCTTCATCAATTCATTATTGTGATTGATGTAGGAAAGATTGGCCCGTCCATACTCCCTGATTTCGGAAGGCAGCACCTCTCCCCCACTATTATCGGCCAGAAACTGAGCCCCATAACATATGGCTAAAACCGGTACGCGCTTTCTGATTTCTGAAAGGTCTGGAACAGGCGCTTCCCGGTCGCGGACCGAAAAAGGGCTTCCGGAAAGTATAACACCCTTGACATCTTCAGTAATGGAGGGAACACGATAATAAGGATAAATATCACAATACACATTCAGCTCCCTGACTCTGCGGGCAATTAATTGAGTATACTGAGAGCCAAAATCCAGAATAATGATCTTCTCTTCCATGCTGCAAATATACAACATCGAATTCAGTCATAATTTTTTTAAATAAAAAATCTGTTAAAGAATAAAGCTCGAAACACTTATAGGATTGTTTATCAAAAAGACGAACATTCCAAAGGCCTCTTAATTATGCCCCCGGAGGACCTTCCGCCGGATCCCCCATATCCTGCATTTCTATACGAATCACTTTTCCCGAACAGCATCACATCGTCCATTTGCAGGATTAATGAAATCTCATGGGTCGGGCCGCTCACACTGACCAAATCATTGAGGGCCCAATCATAGGAATACATGATCTTCATCCGGGCATTTTCGGCAATACCATAATTCAAGCCAAGCATAAACACCATATTATCCGACCTGAAATCCCCATAACTTTCTCCTTGATACCAGGCACCGAAATATACGCTGGAACGCATAACATTCAAGCCAATGGCATAATTGCTTCGCTTTTGCCATGACTCAAATAAAAATCCAAAATCATATTTAGTAAGCCCTGAAAATGTATTTTCTCTGTTGCGTCCTGAGGAAGAAGCTTGATCGATCCACAGAATATTCCCGTGAGCTACGTATTTTCTGGGCACATTTGATTCTACTCCCAAGTAGGAATCATCGGGTGTAAGAGTATGATGGACAGCTGCGCCGATAGTACCCACGATTTTATCGACACTATATGCCGAAGGGAAAAAACGAATAATGTTTCCTACTACCAAATCGGGATAGGTGACCTGGCCATTGCCTCCTTGAGGAGGAATAAAGCTGGTGGAATAAATTTTGCCATACCTTTCATCAAACTCATCACTAAATACCAGATTATCATAGTTCAAATGCTGATCGACGAAAGTGCCCATAAATCCTAACTGAGAAACGATATTCTCCTGTAATCGAACCCTTACAGACATTCCCAGGCCAGCCATCGACTTCTCAAGAAATCCCTGGCCTTCTTGTTTTCTGTTAAACATTAACCCTAATCCACCAGAACCCGGAATATTTCTTTCGGCCATATCCATATTGAAATTCAGCGTCTTGAAATCCCCCGGAAGGTTAGCCCATTGATCCCGGTATTGGAATCGAATCTTCATGCCCACATCTGCTCCAATCAAAGCAGGATTGTAATAGACAGGGTTATTAAAGTACTGAGAAAAATTAGGGTCTTGTGCCTTGACCTTACCGGTTACCAATACAGCCAATAATATAGTCAACAACCCGATTGCTAATTTATTACCTTTCATATCTTTTTCCTTTCATTTCTTCTAACGAATTAATGTAATTGTTCCATAAGTCTTACCTGAGCTCAATTCACTTGTGCCCACTTCATCACCATGCCATACCGTACCATCTTTAAATACCGCTTCGGCTTTCCATACATATACGCCTTGAGGCAGCGGCTCGCCTTCAAAAGTACCATCCCAGGCCTCAACCGGTGAGCCGTCTTCGTCCAGTTTCGTAGACTCCCACAGCAGGTTGCCTTTGATATCAAACACCTTAATGTGATATGTCTTAATATTAACACCCACGGGTTTGAATTTACGGACATCTGCCTGAGGATTGTTGGGCGAGAAGGCATTAGGTATAAACAGCCCTTTAAATAACAAGCTGTCGGTTACCAGCATCGTATCAGGACAGTTATACTCATTCCAGGCTACCAGCTCTATCTCATAGGTACCGTCGTCTTCATAAACGATGACCGGATTATCATTATCTTCATGATATTCCTGGTCAAAATGATGGGGTAAGGCACCAAAGTCCCATTCATACTCAGAAGCCTCTTCCGAGGTATTGGTCAGATTGAAACGGCCTTGCTGCCCTTCATAATCTTCCTCAATTTCGAAAGAAGCATCAGGGATCGGATGAGTTATAATAGTGCGCTGGGTCGTATCACGACATCCATATTCATCTTCTACTTGCAGCGTTACCTGGTGCTCCCCTTCTCTCATATAAGCAAATGTGGGTTTTTCAAGTGATGATGTATCATTATTCACTCCATCAATCCCAAAATTCCAGTGCCAATCTGTAATTTGTCCCACAAAACCGGTCGTATCGGTCCCATCATAAAACCTTGTAGGATCATTCAGACAAGAAGAATCGTAATCAATTCTTGCCTGCGGTATTTTATGGACAATGGCCGGTTTTGTTATGGTATCGCGACAGCCAAATTCATTCATTATTCTGAGGCTCACATCATATGCCCCATATGTAGTATAATTATAGTAGGCATTGGGTTGAGCGGAAGTGTCGGAAGAAAGATTTTCTACGCCAAAATTCCAGTGCCATGAGTTGATTGCTGCGCTATCCGTATTAGTTACATCTTCAAAGTACATCGAATCTACCTCACAGACTTCTTCTGCAACAAAATCGGCTGTTGGTGTGGGATTAACATAAACGGCCCGATTGATAGTATCCATCCTTTCATTGCCTTCATGCATAGCCGTAATTATCAATGAAACATCCATTTTTCCGGTATCTGCATATGTGTGCATAACGTGGGGCCTGTAAGTGTTATAGGTGGTAACATTTCCATCTCCGAAATGCCACTCCCACTCATTTATCTTGGCTTGAATCTGTGACGAGTCGGCAAAAGTCAGCCTGTAATCCTGACATATTGTATCCTGCAAGAGCTCAAAATCAGCCATGACACAAGGCTCCCTGAATACCATACCTGTATCAACGTCATAACAACCGTTATTATTAAATACTTCAAGAATCACTTCGTATTCCCCGCTTTCCTCATAGAAATGACTAATATTAGGACTATCCGGAGCATTTACTGTGTCGGGTACGGATCCATCGCCCCAGTGCCATATCCATTCCGTAATTTCACCCGGAGTTGTAGTTTGATCTGAGATATATACGTTGCTATCACATGCATATGATTGATAGTTAAAGTCAGCTTCCGGTAGGGCATGAACCTGCAGGGAGTGATTGATCTCTACCGTACAATAGTTTTCATTTGTAGCTTCCAGCGTTATATTGTATGTGCCTGGCTGACTGTAAAAATGAGAGGGATCGTGCTGATCCGAAACATTATCACCACCCGAAGCCGGATCACCGAAGTTCCATTCCACTGCAATAATAGAGTCTCCTTCAGGGGATACCAG
>JAIPBX010000052.1 GCA_021738485.1 Bacteroidales bacterium
TGCTCAAAAACCTGGCTTCTATTAGTTTAATGATTATTGGATTTTTTCTTATCATCTATCTTATCTATTCATTGGTTATCAAATTTATAACTTAAATATTATGGCAGAACATCTTGATCTGGGGCAGAAAGGTGAACTGCTGGCCAGGGATTATTTAAAAAACAAAGGGTACCAGATTCTTAAAACCAACTGGCGGTTCGGGAAAGATGAGATTGATATCATCGCAGAGAATGAGGAGTATATTGTTATCGTAGAGGTAAAGACCCGATCTACTAATTATTTTGGTGAACCCCAGGTTTTTGTCAACAAACAAAAGCAACGTTTTCTCATCCGGGCAGCTAATGCGTTCATTGAAAGATGGGACTCTGATAAAGAAGTCCGGTTTGATATTATTGCCGTGACTGTTTCACGTGAAAAAAACAGGATAGATCACATTGATGATGCTTTCTATCCCTTGGTTTAACTATGAAAAACAAGGATTGGTATGTCCAGATTTTGAAGAATTTCCTGGGTCATTCCCGGATTGATTAGTTGGGATAAGAAATTGCGTTTGCGATGCGTGATAGCCATAATATGAATATTATGATCCTTTACAAATTCCTGCAATCCTGTGATGAGATCTTTGTTTTTGATGGTTTTGCATTCAATATAAGGAAGCCCCTGCTCTGCAAAATATTCTTTTAGACCTTTCAGCTTAATTTCATCCCAGTATTCATCCTGTTCTGTTTTGACATGAATACAGTGTATTTTCATGTGGAAAGGTTTTACCAGATTCATTAGTTCCATGATGGCGTTAAAATCGTAGTTATCGAAGTTTGTAGCATAAGCAATATTATTCATATCCGAAACGCCTTTGAAAATGGCTTTTTCGGGAACGGCAAGAACCGGGCGTTTGGTTTTTCTGATGACATGGGAGGTAACACTGCCCAGGGCAATATTTTCATCTTCTCCTTTTCCCCGGTATCCCATAACTACCAGAGCCGGATCATATTCTTTGCATTCGTCAAGAATAGCCGCCTCAGGTCCTCCGTTTAACAACCTGGAATCAATGGTAGCATGTTTAAAGCCATTATTCCGCATATATTTTCTTAATTCGGTATGTAACTTGTTCATGTCATAGCGGGCATTTTTATAAATATCATGGATGTATTTTTCAACATTGATGTGCATGTTGTATGCTTCGCTATAATGTGTAGTATCAATTGTAGGGCTGTAGTAAATATGAAGCAGGCGAACTTCTGCTTTAAGAACTTCGGCGATACCCAAGGCATAGAGACAAGCGTTTTTTGCATGCTCCGAAAAATCGACAGGAACAAGAATGCGGCGAACGGTACGTAACTTTTTTATCGTTTCTTCTTTCTCCTGTCCAAAATCTTTTTTAATTTGTTCGAGGATTTTTTTTGCTTCATCGGCATCACTCTCATTGATCATGATTTTTACTCCTTGCGGGATATCCGACCGGATAGCGTTGACATTGGAAAGAAAACATGTGATGCCATTAGCCTCAAGCCTTCCTTTTATTAATTGCGCCCGACTGTAAGTTTCTTCGCTTAAAGTAATGATTTTATTTTCCATTTTTACCTCCCCGGTTTTTACGCATTAAAATAGTAAGTTTTTATGTAAAAGTCAACTTTTACCGCGCAAGAGTTTCTTTTTTATATCAATTTAGTGATTGTTTTTCATTGCATGCTTCAGGCTTTCATTAAATCCAATTAAGGCAGAATTGGCTTATGGCCTCATGGGGTTAAAAAAATTGAGAAAAGAAAGTAAGAAAGTCCTTTGCAGTCCCTGATTCGTAAATAGTTTATTAATTTTGCAGTTCTAAATGAAAGTGTTATGACAAAACAGAGAAAAGGACCGAGGAAGAAAAAAGATAGGTTTGATAAGGTCAGGAAAGGGGCGGGTCCTTCAAAGCAACGTAGCTCGATGAAAGCTTATCAGCGGGATAAGGATAAGGCAAAGCAAAATATAGCGAAAAACGATGGCTTAATAAGGCTTAATAAATATCTCGCGGATGCAGGAGTAAGTAGCCGCAGGGAAGCAGACCAATTGATTCAATCGGGAGCAGTAAAGGTTAATGGAAAAGTAGTAAAAGAACTAGGCACTAAAGTAAAAGTAACTGATAAAGTACAATACGGTGAGGAAACCTTAAAACGGGAAAGTTTGGTTTATGTCCTTCTCAATAAACCCAAGGATTACATTACCACTACCGAAGATCCTAAAAATCGCAAAACAGTGATGAGTCTGGTGGATGAAGCCTGCAAAGAAAGGATATATCCTGTGGGCAGATTGGATAGAAACACCACGGGTCTTCTTCTTTTTACCAATGATGGGGATATGGCTAAACAACTCCTCCATCCCAGGCATAAAGTCAAAAAACTTTATCATGTGGAGCTGGACCAACCTTTAGCTAAAAAGGATCTCGAAGATATTGCCAGAGGCGTTAAGCTTGAGGAAGGACGCATTCAGGTAGATGGAATTTCCTATGATGTAACGGCTACCGATAAAAGAAACGTGGGTATTTCAATTCATTCGGGACAAAACAGGGTAGTAAGAAGAATATTTCAAAGCTTTGGTTATGAGGTGGAGAAACTTGACCGCACTATTTTCGGGCCTCTCACCAAAAAGAATCTTCCTCGGGGTAAATGGAGATATTTGACCGATGAAGAGATTTTGATGTTGAAAAAGTTTTAATTTTGACAAAATATTTAAAAGAAAGATAGACTAATGGCAAGTAAAAAGCAACTTAAAAAAGATATTGACAAAGTGGTTTATGAAATCGTAGCCGATTGTTATTCCTACATGGATTTGTATCCCAAAGAAGATCACCAACCTGTAGAAAATCTGGCATACAAGGCCCTTGATATGCAAGATGATATGCTCACAAAAATAAATACGCACCAGGGAAGAGAAAATCCGAAAGATACGAAAGAATATTTCAATTCTATAAAGAAGGAATTCATGGAAGAAGCAGAGAAATTATTTTCTGAAGTGGATAAGTACTTTAAAGCAAAAGAAGAAGAAAAATAGATAAAGAAACTCTTCGCCGGAAGTCGGAGAGTTTTTTGCTTATCATACCGTTATAACAAGAGTTTAGCTATAACCAGGCTTTTTTATATATAGCGAGATTCACAAGTTATTCAACATTCTGATAAACTTGTTGTTATCTTATAAATACATCAAAATGTTTGTGGTATGAAAAAGTTTTTACTATCCCTTTTAGGAGGTTTTTTTGTTTTTAGTCTGTCTTCGCAACCACAGATAACCCTCGAAACGTTTGCGGAAAATTTTAATGCGCCTGCAAGTATCAATCATGCCGGAGATAGCCGGTTATTTGTCGTGGAACAAAGCGGGCTGATCAAAATTGTAGATGATCAAGGAAATGTGAATTCTGCACCTTTTCTTGATATTGAAGATCGGGTGAGTTATGGAGGCGAGCGAGGACTACTTGGATTGGCTTTCCATCCTGATTATGCAGATAACGGCTATTTTTATGTAAATTACACCGGGGAATCGGGCAATACACATATTTCCAGATTTTCAGTGAGCAATACGGATCCCGATTTGGCAGACCCGGAAAGCGAAAATGTTTTGCTGACCATTGAGCAGCCTTATTCAAATCATAACGGCGGAGATATTCGTTTTGGACCCGACGGTTTGTTGTATATCTCTACCGGAGACGGGGGAAGTGCAGGAGATCCTGAAAACAGAGCCCAGGATTTATCTGAACTGTTGGGGAAATTGCTACGCATTGATGTAGATGGTGGAGACCCTTATGGTATACCCCCGCATAATCCGTTCGTGGGCGAGCCTGGGGCAAAAGATGAGATATATGCGCTCGGTCTCCGTAATCCCTGGCGATTCAGTTTTGATAGTGAAACGGGAGACCTTTGGATAGCTGATGTAGGCCAAAATGAATACGAAGAAGTGAACTTTGAACCGGCCGGTAGCGACGGTGGAGTGAATTATGGCTGGCGTTGCTATGAAGGAAATCATGAGTACAATACCCAAGGATGTCAGGCCCAGGATTTTTATACCTTTCCGGTTCATGAATATTCCCATGCGGGAACAGGCGGATGTTCTGTAACCGGAGGGTTTGTATATCGTGGTGAGCAGTACCCGAATCTTGAGGGACATTACGTTTTTGCGGATTATTGCAATGATAAAATCTGGACGTTACACAATGATAACGGCAACTGGGAACTCACCAATCAGGGTCAATACACCGGAAATAATTTTGCCACTTTCGGAGAGGCTTCCGATGGCGAGTTATATGTGGCAGGATTCTCAAGCGGAACAATCTATCATATCGTTGACACGACTACAACAGGAGTGCAGGGTATTGATAAATCAGACCGGATACATGCTTATCCCAATCCTTTCAGTCATAAAATAACCATTAGAGTGGATAAAGAAATTTCAAATGCTGTAATTAGCCTTAGCGACATGAAAGATGAAATTCATTACGAAAAGCCCATGGAAGGAAAAGAACATGAGCTTCCGACTCGTAACCTGGCAAAGGGCATTTATTTGCTAAAAATTATTTCCGGGAAAAAAATGTTTACAAAAAAAGTGATAAAAAAGTAATGTTGGCGTACCGAAGCCTCCGTACTCCAACCAACACATAGAACAACCCATCTATTTTATCTGAGTACTTTTTTTATGATGTCCTCAAAAATTTCAGGGTGTTCTATGAGATTGACAATGAATCGTCTGCTTTTTTGTCTTTTTATGAAACGTTCCACTTTCATGGCATCTCCACGGTTCTCATTCACCGGATAGTACGTCTTTAATATCCAAGGCCTGTATTTATGAGTGTAAGTCATTCGAGGGTCTGTATTGTGTTCCCCAAGCCTTTTTGCAGGGGCATCTGAGTAACCCACGTAGAAATTATCATGTTTTTTGGAGTAAAGAAAATAGATGTAAAACATAACAGAAAGATACAAAAAAAGCCGGACAGTTTTTCAACTATCCGGCTTTGAGGCTCCTCAGGTTGGACTCGAACCAACGATCCTCTGATTAATCCCGAAGCCTCGGGACTCTAACCAACTAAGCCATAACCCCACAAAAAAAGCCGGAAAGTATCTTACTACTTACCGGCTTTGAGGCTCCTCAGGTTGGACTCGAACCAACGACCCTGTGATTAATCCCGAAGCCTCGGGACTCTGACCAACTAAGCCATAACCCCACAAAAAAAGCCGGAAAGTATCTTACTACTTACCGGCTTTGAGGCTCCTCAGGTTGGACTCGAACCAACGACCCTGTGATTAATCCCGAATTCTCGGGACTCTAACCAACTAAGCCATAACCCCACAAAAAAAGCCGGAAAATATCTTACTACTTACCGGCTTTGAGGCTCCTCAGGTTGGACTCGAACCAACGACCCTGTGATTAATCCCGAAGCCTCGGGACTCTAACCAACTAAGCCATAACCCCACAAAAAAAGCCGGAAAGTATCTTACTACTTACCGGCTTTGAGGCTCCTCAGGTTGGACTCGAACCAACGACCCTCTGATTAACAGTCAGATGCTCTAACCAACTGAGCTACTGAGGAATAATATTTTATTTTCTAAGAACTTTTCCTCGACCCTCTGATTAATCCCGAAGTTTCGGGACTCTAACCAACTGAGCTACTGAGGAATGTTATTTTATTTTCTAAGAACATTTCCCCGACCCTGTGATTAATCCCGAAGTTTCGGGACTCTAACCAATCCCGAAAAGCAAAGCTTTTCGAGGACCCTCGATTTGGCATCCAAATCGGGGCTGAGCTACTGAGGAATAATATTTTATTTTCTAAGAACGCTGCATAATCTGAAAAAATTCAGAATAATTGCTTTTTTGTGTTCACCCATCTGCATACCGCTTATATAGGGGTGGTTTTCAAAAGCGGTTGCAAATATACAACCAGTTTGGAAATAATCAATACCTTTGCCCGGAAAATTTAAAATTCTTCAAAAATTTTAAAATCGAGGTATATTATGAAAAAAGTAATTGGTTTAGGTAATGCATTAGTAGATATTTTGACCGAAATTAACGATAATAGCTTGCTTGAAAAATTTTCCCTTCCAAAGGGCAGCATGCAGTTAGTTGATGCTGATTTTAGTAAAAAGGTGCTTGAAGAAACAACCCATTTAAAGCAAACACATGCTTCAGGCGGTTCGGCCGCTAACACTATTCATGGATTGGCCGGACTGGGTGTGCCTGTATCTTTTGTTGGAAAGGTGGGGAAGGATGAAATGGGAGATTTTTTCCATGATGACTTGAAAAATAATAATATTGTACCCAACCTGATTCGCACGGAAAAAGATACAGGAAGAGCGGTTGCATTTATTTCCGAAGATGCCGAAAGAACTTTTGCTACTCATCTGGGGGCCGCTATTGACTTGTCATCTCAGGATATCGACAAGGCAGTTTTTAAGGATTACGATTATTTGCATATCGAAGGTTATTTGGTTCAAAATCACGATCTACTCGAGCATGCTTTGAAAATAGCCAAAGATGCCGGATTAAAAATATCCCTTGACCTGGCTAGCTATAATGTGGTTGAAGACAACCTTGACTTTCTTAAAACAATGGTAAAAAATTATGTGGATATTCTTTTTGCTAATGAAGAAGAAGCAAAAGCTTACACCGGTTATGATGATCCGAAGAAAGTTCTCGATGAAATAGCTGACTTGGTGGATATTGCAGTGGTCAAAGTAGGAAAGGAAGGCTCAATGATTCGTCATAATGATGAATTTCACCAAATAGATACGGAAAAGGTCAAAAGTATTGATACAACTGGAGCGGGCGATCTGTACGCTGCGGGATTTTTATATGGGCTTGCACGGAATCTTCCCCTGGAGAGCTGCGGCAATATTGGCTCTTTGTTAGCCTCTGAAGTGATCCAGGATATGGGAGCCAAAATAAAACCGGAGAAATGGAAGGAAATTTTGAAGAAGAAAGATGCCATAGAGCAATCCCATTCTTAGTATTTTGATTAATGATGATTTAAAGAAGTTTTCTTGATATTCAGTAATTTAATATGGAAGTTACCTTGTTTTTTGTGTATTTAAGCTAAATTTTTGAATATTAGGAACATTCTTTTTTATAATTCGGCACAAATTTCTTATTTTTGGCCTCATTTAAAACCTGAAAACATTTGGGAATCACTTAATAATCAGAAATCAGCATGAAGGTATATCAAACACAAGACATCAGAAACGTAAATTTTGCAGGAGCTGCAAAATCGGGTAAAACGACACTCGCAGAAGCTATACTTTACGAAAGCGGTTTTATCAATCGCCTTGGAAGCATCGACGATAAAAATACAGTTTCAGATTATCGGCCAATAGAGCAGGATAAGCAAAATTCCGTATCCTCTACGGTGCTTTATACCGAGCACAAAAACAAAAAGTTAAATATCATTGACACACCGGGTTTCCCTGATTATAAAGGGGAAGTAATTACCGCTATGAATGTCACCGATACATCGGTAATTACCGTTAATGCCCATAATGGAGTGGAAACAGGCACTGAAAAGCATTTTCATTATACCGAAGAATATGGTCTTCCGGTTGTTTTTGTGATGAATCATGTCGATCACGAAAATATCAACTTTGATAACGTTTTAAATCAAATGAAAGAAGAATTCGGGGATAAGATTGCTCTCATTCAATATCCTGTAAATGCCGGACTGGAATTTAATGCGGTTATTGATTTGCTACAAATGAAAATGCTTCGCTATCCTCAAGGTGGAGGTACTCCTGAAGTATTGGATATTCCCGACGAAGAAAAGGACAGGGCCGAAGAGTTGCATGGTACACTGATAGAGTCTGCTGCTGAAGGTAAAGAGGAGCTCATGGAAAAATTCTTTGAAGATGAATCTTTATCTGAAGAGGAAATTAATGAAGGACTAAGGATGGGATTGAAAAACAGGGATATATTTCCGCTTCTGGTAACTTCGGCCAAGAAAAACATGGGTCCGGAAAGAGTGGTGGATTTTCTGATCAATAATGTACCTTCTCCTGATATTATTAGTAAGCGGGAAACAGAAGACGGTCAGAAAGAATTTACCTGCAAACAGGACGATCCCACCTCATTGTTTATTTTTAAAACCTCCATGGAACAACACCTCGGAGAGGTTTCCTTTTTTAAAGTTTATGGCGGTAAAGTCACCGAAGGCATGGACCTCATCAGTACCCAGCGTGAGAATAAGGAGCGTATTTCTCAGGTCATGGTCATGGCAGGTAAGAAGCGTGAAAAACTCGAAGAGATGATGCCCGGGGACATCGGGGCAACAATAAAACTTAAAGAAGCTCAGACCAATGTAACGCTCACGGACCCGAAATTTATAGCTCCGTTGAAAAAAATCCGTTTTCCCGAGCCTGTTCATATTGTAGCTATCAAACCGGTTAATTCTTCAGATGATGAAAAGCTGGGTGTGGCATTGAATGAGATTAACCGCATGGACCCCACACTTATCGTTGAATTTTCCAGGGAATTAAAACAAACCCTTATCAAGGGATACGGGGAATTGCATATCAATACCGCTAAATGGTATATTCAAAATCATTACAATATTGATATCGAAATGTTTTCCCCGAAGATTCCATACCGGGAAACGATCACTAAAAAGGCTTATGCAAGTTATCGTCACAAAAAACAATCCGGAGGAGCCGGCCAGTTTGGAGAGGTTTACATGATGATTGAGCCCTATTATGAAGGGATGGAAAACCAAAAAGAGTATCCTGTCCGTGATCAGCAAATTTATGAGATGGAGTGGGGCGGAAAATTGATCCTCAATAATTGTATTGTTGGTGGAGCTATTGATACGAAATTTTTCCCGGCTATTTTAAAAGGCCTTATGGAGCGTATGGAAGAAGGTCCGCTTACGGGCTCTTATGCTCGCGATATTGTGGTGAACGTCTATGACGGCAAGATGCACCCGGTGGACTCAAATGAGGTGTCTTTTAAAACCGCTGCCCGTAATGCTTTTAGTGATGCCTTTAAACAAGCCGGACCAAAAATTCTCGAACCGGTTTATTATGTAGAGGTCTTGGTTCCCGAAGAAAAGATGGGGGATGTGATGACCGATCTGCAAGGACGCCGAGCCATTATTGAAGGTATGGAAGGTGAAGGAAAATACCAGCGTATTAGGGCCAAAGTACCCTTAGCTGAAATGGATCGATATTCAACAGCTCTGAGTTCGCTGACCAGTGGTCGTGCTGAGTTTACCATGAAATTCGATTCATACCAGGCTGTACCGGGTGATTTGCAGCAAAAATTGCTTAAAGAATACGAAGAGCAGCAGAAAGAAGAATAATAACCAATGCCCGAAATCGACAAAGAAGGCTGATAAACATTTATCCAGCAACTTATTTTTATAGAAAGTTGCTGGATATTTTTTTAAGTTTCTGTTTGCCAGAGGATGAGGTCGTAAAAAACTGTTTTTTAAACGAGCTTCAGCTTTTACTCTTCAGCCCCGGGACGCAGAAATAAATAGGCAATGCCTTCACTGCCTCCCCCGGAGGCGGACATAAACATTTGATCAAATACTTTTTTCAGTTTGTAATCCCTGTCTAAAAAGTAATTCAGAATTTGTACGTAAGAGTGATACCCTTTGAGTTCATCTTCGATTTGATCCTCAAGGTTATTAGCTTTTTTACTTTCCCCAAGATCTACTTCTACCGACATCCGCCGGTCGATTTGGCCCTCAACCCTGACATAGGCATAGTCACATGTACTAAAGCCCTCTTCTTCGTCCTGATTACCACCATTGACATCAGCACTAATTAGGGTGGCTATGGCAATGCTTAAAAATACAGTGAGAATTTTGGTTTTCATAAGCGCATATTTTTACTATTAAAAATAAATATAAATTGTTAAAAATACAACGCTGTGTGAATAATAACCAAAATTTAACATTAAAATGATATCAATCAGAAATAATTCCGCTTCCGATGCATATGCTGCCGTCGAAATCATAGACTACTCCAAATTGTCCCGGAGCTATTCCTGATATTTTTTTCTCAGAAATAATCAAATAACCATTGTCCTGGCGATATAATGTACCTTTTGTAAATTCAGGTGTGTGCCTGATTTTAAAAGTCACAGGTTCACCGCCATCCGGGTTATCAAAAGAGTTTTCGGTGATAAACTGAAAATCCTCCAGGTAGACTTTATTGTCGTATTGTGATTGTGGATCATACCCTTTGGATACGTAGATTATGTTATTAACAGTATTTTTTTTAATCACAAACCAGGGTCCCTGGCTTAAGCCCAGCCCTTTTCGCTGGCCAATGGTGTAAAACCAATAGCCCTGATGCGTTCCCAATTTCTTGCCTGTTTCCCATTCAAGTATTGGCCCTTCTTTTTCGCCAAGATAGCGTTTTATGAATTCCCGGTAATTGATTTTTCCAAGGAAACAAATTCCCTGGCTGTCGGGACGGTGGGCACTGGGCAATCGCATTTCTTCAGCTATTTCCCGCACACGGCTTTTGTTTTCGATTTTGCCCAGGGGGAACATGAGCTTCGATAATTGCTGGTAAGTAATCCTGCCCAGAAAATAGGTCTGATCTTTTACCTTATCAGCAGCAGTTTTTAGATATTTTTTGCCGTCTTTTTCAAGCGTATCGGCATAATGCCCTGTCGTGATAAGGTCAAATTCGTGCCCCATTTTCTCTTCAAAGGCGCCGAATTTGATCATCCGGTTACACATTACATCAGGATTAGGTGTCAGCCCCTTACTGACAGTATCGATAGTGTATTTTACCACCGTGTTCCAGTAGGTTTCATGCAGATCGATAATCTCCATCTCCAATCCGTATTTACGGGCGATATAAGACGTAATTTCGATGTCTTCTTCAGAGGGGCAATCGGTAAAGCCCGGTTTGTTTTCCATCCCGATTTTAATGTAAAATATAGTGGGCTTGTATCCCTGCTCCACCAGTAAGGGAATGGTTACCGAACTATCAACGCCGCCTGATACCAATGATGCGATTCTCACTTTTCCTCCTTGCCTCAAAAATTGTTGCAAAAATAATTAAAATGGGGGATATTGTATTGTATTAGAAAGGCGTTAGTCGGGATTATGTTATAGTATCCGACATAGATTCACTTACCTGTAGTTGGCAAAGAGCAGTTGGCAGTTGGCACTATTTTACGCTTTTGCCAACTGCTTCCTGCCAACTGCCAACTTCTTAAATCAGGTTCTTCTCATATTTCTTTTTCACGGCTTTGAGCATGTCTTCGGTCATGTCATCCAGCTTGAAATCGGGTTTCCAGCCCCATTCTTCCCTGGCCGCTGAATCGTCAAGAGAATTGGGCCATGAATCGGCAATTTCCTGCTTGACTTCTTCCGGATCATATTTTAGTTCAAAACCTGGTGAAAATTTCCGAATGGAATTCGCAATAGCTTCCGGGTCGATGCTCATGGCTGTTATGTTAAAACAGTTTCGGTGTTTTAGCTTGGAAGGTTCGGCTTCCATGAGTTCGATAGCGGCTTTTACCGCATCCGGCATGTACATCATATCCAGGAAAGTGCCTTTTTTGAGTGGGGAAATGTAAGAATTAGATTTCACCGCCTCATAGTAGATTTCAACCGCATAGTCAGTGGTTCCGCCACCGGGAAGCGTCACGTTGGAGATAATGCCCGGAAACCTGACGCCCCGCGTATCAACGCCAAAGCGCTTGTGGTAATAGTCGCTCAAAAGTTCGCCGGTAACTTTGGTAACCCCGTACATAGTCTGGGGCCGCTGGATTGTATCCTGCGGTGTGCTGTCGGGAGGTGTGGTCGGACCGAAAGCTCCAATCGAGCTGGGAAAAAATACCGAACAATTTTGTTCCCGGGCAATTTCCAGCACATTGTATAACCCGTTTATCCCGACATTCCAGGCTGCATGGGGCTTTTGTTCCGCCATGGCCGAGAGAATCGCGGCAAGGTTGTAGATGGTATCAATTTGATTTTCCCTGACGATTTTAGCTATTTGTTGCGCATCGGTAACATCTGCCTGGTAAAAAGGCCCTTCGCCGGCAATTTTTTCATCGGCATCTTCGCAAAGGTCGCTTGCTACTACATTATTATTTCCATAGCGATTTCTGAGTTCGACAACCAGTTCAGAACCAATCTGCCCGCAGGCTCCTAATACTAATATTTTTTTCATTCCTATACCATTTGGTTTTTGATGTTTATTGCGAGAATAATAATTTATAAATTCAGAATCATTTTAAATAGATACAAAATTCCTAATCATTTTACTATTAAGTTACTAAGCTATTCAATCCGGCAAATATACCTTATTTTAAGTAAGCGTAAAAATTCCCTTTTATTTCCATGATACGAATATTTATTAAATTGACAATTACCGTTATCTTTGTTAGATAAATAAATCAAAAATTAAAAGCGCATGTACGGAAAAATGAAAGAACATCTGCAGAAAGAATTGGCAGATATTAAAGAAGCAGGCCTTTATAAAGACGAACGAATCATAGTAACCCCCCAACGAGCAGAAATTGAACTGGAATCCGGACAAAAAGTACTGAATTTTTGTGCCAACAACTACCTTGGCTTGTCCGATAATCCCGAACTGATAAAAGCGGCCAAAGAAGGGCTTGATTCCCGCGGTTTTGGGATGTCCTCGGTGCGATTTATCTGCGGAACACAAGACCTTCATAAAACACTTGAAAAGAAGATTGCCGAATTTTTCGGCACGGAAGATGCTATTCTCTATGCTGCCAATTTTGATTCGAATGGCGGCTTGTTTGAGCCGTTATTAACGGACCAGGATGCAATCATTTCCGATACATTGAACCATGCTTCCATTATCGACGGCGTCCGTTTATGCAAAGCCCAGCGTTACCGCTACAAAACTGCGGATATGCAAGACTTGGAAGAAAAACTTAAAGAGGCGCAGGATGCCCGTTTCCGGGTGATCGCATCAGATGCAGTGTTTTCGATGGATGGTCATACACCACCGGTGGATAAAATGGTGGAATTAGCCAAAAAATACGATGCATTGTTAATGCTTGATGAAGCACACTCTGCAGGAGTCGTGGGCAAAACCGGCCGCGGTGTTACGGAGCTTTATGACGTTAGGGGGCAGGTGGATGTAATTACCGGTACCCTTGGAAAAGCTTTTGGAGGTGCTATCGGCGGATTTACTACCGGACCCAAGGAGATCATCGAACTGTTGCGGCAGCGTTCACGTCCATACCTGTTCTCCAACTCGCTACCGCCCTCGGTTGTTAATGCCGGCATTCGTATGTTTGAAATGATGGCTGAGACTACTGAGCTACAGGATAAGCTCCATAGCAACAAAGATTATTTTATTGGCGAGATGAAGAAGATTGGCTTTGACATTAAACCAACCGATTCGGCCATTTGCGCCGTGATGCTTTATGATGCCAAAAAAGCCCAGGATTTTGCCGCAAAATTACTTGAGGAAGGTATCTACGTAATTGGATTCTCTTATCCGGTTGTGCCCAAGGGTCAGGCCCGCGTTCGTGTTCAGATTTCAGCCGGCCACGAAAAAGAGCATCTCGACACCGCCCTTAAAGCCTTTAAAAAGATTGGTAAAGAGATGGGGATGGTGTAAGGAAGCGATTCTGGTTTCTAAAATAAGTTTTTATTACAAGCAGGCTTGTTTTCCAGCTAAAAGATTGGAAAGTCTGCTTGTATTTTTTTGAGTGTGATTTTTATATACCTAATTTGATCGGTTTGTTAAACTTTCTACCTAATATTTCAAGAAAGAACCCGTTTTTTCCCAAAATCAATTACCTGTTTATACGCAGATTTAAATATTTTTACCTTTTTTTCCATAGAAATACCTGTTTTTCCACTATCTTTGGAGTAACCATAATTCATAAAACCAATGGAAAATAAACGATTTTCGCAGGAAATAAGCATTTTTCATGGTCTAAAGGCACCTGAAAAAGGTATTATTGTTGGCTATGGAGCAATAATAGACGCTTATAATCTTCAAATGCCTTTTCCTTATCATTTATCCCTAATAAGTAAAAAAAGACGTAGCTATAAAACAGAAAAATGGAACGTTTTTACTTCAAAATTGCATTTTGAAGATTCTTTGTACAAGCACCTTATTTTTTCTTTTAAGTACGAAGGGCTGAATTTACTTTTTTTTAAAAATCTTTTTGAAATGCTTTCTGTGAATGAAATTTTGGGATTGATCCAAAAAGAACCTACAGGACAGTATAGTCGAAAAATTTGGTTTTTATATGAATGGTTGTACAACAAGAAGTTGAATGTTTCTGATTTGAATATAAAAAATTATGTCCCTTTACTTGATGAAAAACGGCAATACGCTGTCGAGGGAACATATTCCAAACGCCACCGCATCATCAACAACCTGCCGGGCAACCAGGATTTTTGTCCGTTAATTTTTAAGACGGAAAAGCTGGAAAACTACATCCAGGCTAATTTGGCCCATGAGAAAAGGAAAAGTCTGAAGGATTTCCATAAGGATATTCTGCAAAGAGCTTCAGCTTTTCTTTTATTAAAAGATTCCAAAGCTTCATTTACCATTGAAGGTGAGAGCCCGAAGAGCAAACGCGCCGCCCGCTGGGGAAAAGCTATTGGCGAGGCCGGAAATAACCCGTTAAGCAAAGAAGAGCTTCTGCGATTGCAACAATTGGTTATTGAGAATAAGCGGTTTGTGAAGATGGGATTCCGTCGCCAGGGAGGTTTTATCGGCGAACATGACCGAACCACCGGAGAACCCATCCCGGAACATATTTCGGCCCGCTGGCAGGATTTGGAGCAATTAATCTCAGGATTGCTGAAAACCAATGAGACGCTGAATGAATCAAATTTTGATGCGGTTTTAGCCGCTGCCATAATTGCCTTTGGCTTTGTTTTTATTCATCCATACCAGGATGGAAACGGCCGAATTCATCGCTATATCATTCATCATGTTTTAGCCCGGAAGCAATTTACACAACAGGGCCTGATTTTTCCGGTTTCTGCATCTATTCTGGACCATATCGACGATTACCACCGCGTGCTGCAAAAATATTCGCATCCTTTGCTTGATTTTATCGATTGGAAAACCACTTCCGATAATAACGTAGAGGTAGACAACGAAACCATCGATTATTACCGCTATTTCGACGCCACGCCACAGGCCGAATTTCTTTACGATTGTGTGTATGATACCATTCAAAACATCATCCCGCAGGAAGTCAAATTCCTGGAAAAATACGATCGCTTCAAACGCATTATCGACGAGGAATTTGAAATGCCCGATAAAATGGTGGCCTCGCTGGTAAGATTCCTGGAACAAAATGAAGGTAAGCTTTCCAAAAGGGCTCGGGAGAAAGAGTTTGCCCAACTGACAGTAGCGGAGGTGGAGGAGATTGAAGATCAATATACACGTATTTTTGAGGAGGACTGAAAGGCTATTACCTTTGACATTTATCAAAAAAACACGAATATTCGAATCGTAATCAAAATTTGACGATTTTATAAGCGAATACCTTCCGCCGGTTTGGAGAAAGTACTCATTTACTATTGGCTTTGGAAGCTCCGGCTTTTTCCCCAAGGCGCCTCTACTAGAATCTTTTCCTGAAACGGCAATGTTTTCTATGTCCATAGATTTTAATGTGGGTGATGTTTATACCTCTTTGTTATTAACCGGAGGGTCTCCCAAATTAGAAGCACCTTTCACTGCAAGTTCTCAAAATCAATCCTTTGATTTTGAGAAAGGTGAACAGTTTTCCTATTTGGAAGCAGGATTAAATGTGGGT
The DNA here is from genome assembly GCA_021738485.1 of Bacteroidales bacterium. GTDB lineage: Bacteria > Bacteroidota > Bacteroidia > Bacteroidales > JAIPAH01 > JAIPAH01. The sequence goes on from JAIPBX010000052.1 coordinate 15,742, forward strand.
TACTTCCTGGTAAGAAGTGAGAATTTCCATTTAGCCCCGTATGGCAATATTTCCAGTACAACTCTTGAGAGCGACATATACGATGATGAAGACAAAGATGAAGTTGAGCTGATCAATAGTTTTACGTATGGTTTTGGTGTGCATACCGAAATAAAACTAACGGAATGGGAGAATACCAATTCATACTATTATAGTTATGGAGGAAAAGCCTCTAAAAGCTTTTTAAGTCTGAAAATTGAGGGTGGCCATAACTTAATTACCAATGCCGAAGACGACATGTTTGAAGGAAATGTTTCCTATGCAAGGGTGAGCTTAATATGGGGATTTGGCGATTTTTAGAGGACTGCAAATATTTCAACTGGTATCTTACCTTAGGACTTACATTTTCAATTTGGATAGATTATCTTTGTTAGAAATGGAGGTGTTATGGATATTCAAATACGTAAACTGAAGGCGATTGAGAACTTGATGGATATTAATGACGAAGAGTTATTGAAGCAGATTGAGCTTTTTATCAATGAAATACATAAGCAACAGAAGGAGAACAGGTTCAGAAAGCTTACAAAAGAACAAATCATCGATAGGGCAAAAAAGTCTAACGAGGACTACAATCAGGGCAAAACGCAAACCCAGGAGGAGCTGGAATGCATTAACAGGGGATTGAAGGATTTTGAGGAAGGAAAATCGCATTCCCACGAAACGGCCCGTAAGATTTATGAAAAGTACTTATAAATTGTTGGTTACGAGGTTCGAATAATCTCTCTTTTTGTCTCGGCAGGATCCTAATAAAATTCACTCATAAAAAGACGCCTTTATTTCAGAGTGTATTCCAAAAAGTACGCCTAATATTTAGATTATAATCGAAAAAGTACGCCTAATATTTGGAAAAACATACTAATACACTTTACACCACCACATTAATAATTTTCTTAGGCACCACAATTTACTTTTCATTGCATTTTAAGGAATAAATTCTTAACACTATACTCAAAGAATTAGATTATTGTTATGTTATGATAGCTTTGTAAGTGATTGTATTTTAGCGAAAAAGAAGCAAAAATGAAAGAGGAAATGAGAATACTAAAGTTTTTAGCCACGAAAAAAGATGGTAATTATTACGATGTGAGTAAAATCTTTAAATGTAAAAATAGGAATAACTATTTGAACGAAATTGATGGTACTAATTTGAAACAAAATGCTATAATTAGAGAACAAAATTCAAAAGTTAGTTCTTCTTATAGTAGTTTCAAAAAATCAATTGATAAATCTGTAATTGATGATATCGTTATAATGCTATATGAGAGAGGGTTAGTGGATAAAGAGTTTGATGATAGAATTATGCCATCTATGATTGCTGAAGGAGATAATCCTGAACATGCTAATAGTAGTGTATGTAAGATAACTCAAAAAGGAATAGAATATTTAGATCAAAAGAAATCCCAAATGAAGCGTTTTTTATTGACTGTCATTATTATTATCATATCCATAATACCCATAATATTAAATTTAATATAGCATTTTAATTGTATTAGATTTTTCTTGAGGCTCATATAATTTTCGATATAAAAAAGTAACTGTATACAAAAACATATAAAAATGAAAATTTACTAGAAAAGTAGTCAAAGATTATTTTATTCTTTCCAAAACTTACTAATACACTTTAAACCACCACATTAATAATCTTCTTCGGCACCACAATCACCTTCTTTGGCGTTTTTCCCTGGAGGTATTTTTGTGCGCGCTCTTCTTCCAGCACTTTTTTCTCAATTTCTTCCTTCGGCATATCAAGGGGTAGCTCCATTTTGAAGCGCATCTTACCGTTGAAGGAGACCGGGTATTCATGGGTGCTTTCCTTGATGTATTCTTCATTGAACTCAGGATCGCGGGCGTGCGCAATAGTTTCTTCATGCCCCAGAAGTCGCCAGAGTTCTTCGGCCAAATGCGGTGCAAAGGGCGACAGAAGTACAGTGAGTGGCTCAAGAATGGCCCGCTTGTTGCACTTTAGCTCGTTCAGCTGATTCGTACAAATCATAAACTGGCTGATCGTGGTATTGAAGGAGAATCGCTCCATGTCATCAGTTACCTTCTTGATGGTTTGATGGAGGATTTTTAGTTCTTTTTTATCCGGCTCTGCTTCACTGACGTTGAAATTATTGTTTTCATCGTGGAACAACCGCCAGAACTTTTTCACAAAACGGAAGACGCCTTCAATGCCCTGGGTGTCCCAGGGCTTATCATCGTATATCGGCCCCAGGAACATTTCATAAAGGCGGAACGTGTCGGCCCCGTACTGCTCGATGAGGTCGTCGGGATTTACGACGTTGTGCTTTGACTTGCTCATTTTTTCCACCTCCGCCCCGCAGACATAAGTTCCGTTGTCTTCCAGGATAAACTCCGCATCCTGGTATTCGGGCATCCACTCGCGAAAAGCCTGGATATCCAGCTCGTCGTTGTGCACGATATTTACGTCCACATGAATTCGCTGGGTATCATATTCTTTGCGCTTGTAGTAGGAAACGAATTTTTTAGTGCCAACCACGCGATAAACGAAATTCGACCGACCCTGAATTTTTCCCTGGTTAATGAGGCGCTTGAATGGTTCGGTTTTTACCGTTAAACCCAAATCATAAAGGAAGTGACTCCAGAAGCGGGCATACATAAGGTGGCCGGTGGCGTGTTCTTCGCCGCCCATGTAGAGGTCCACATCGCGCCAGTATTTAACTGCTTCTTTGGAAAAATATTCCTGGTTGTTGCGCGGGTCCATGTACCGATAGTAGTATCCGCTGGAACCGGCAAATCCGGGCATAGTGTTTACTTCAAGCGGATAGCCTTCTTTGGTCTTCCAGTTTTTGGCCCGGGCCAGTGGCGGATCACCTTCTTCGGTAGGCTGGTATTTGTCCACTTCCGGAAGTTCCAGAGGAAGTTCGCTTTCGTTGAGCGGGTAGGGTACGCCGTCTTTGTAATAAATCGGGAAAGGCTCGCCCCAGTAACGTTGGCGACTGAAAATCGCATCACGAAGACGGTAGTTTACCGTACCGTAGCCAATGCCTTTGTTTTCAACGAATTTGATGGTTTCGGTGATCGCATCATTCACATCCATACCGTTAAGGAAACCGGAATTGATCATAACACCTTCTTTCGAGTCGTATGAATCACTCCAATCGGCCGGATCGGTGGGTTCTTCATCCTTTTTCACCACCACCTGGATAATGGGCAGGTTGAAATGTTTGGCAAAAGCAAAATCGCGGCTATCGTGACCGGGAACGGCCATGATCGCTCCGGAGCCATATCCGCTAAGGACATAATCCGCTACCCAAATCGGGACCTCTTTTCCGTTCACCGGATTCACGCCGTAAGCGCCGGTAAAAACGCCGGTAATTTTTTTCACATCCGAGATGCGATCGCGCTCTGAGCGGTTTTTCGCCCAGTTGACGTACTCTTCAACCTCTTTTTTATGTTCATCCGTTGTGATTTCTTCCACCAGATCATGTTCAGGAGCCAGCACCATGAAGGTCGAGCCAAAGAGAGTGTCGGGACGGGTGGTAAACACGTCAATGCGCTTATCATGTTCTTTAATTTTGAAATAAACGGTAGCGCCTTCTGAGCGCCCGATCCAATTACGCTGGACTTCTTTGATAGATTCCGACCAGTTAATTTTTTCCAGCCCTTCAAGCAGGCGTTGGGCGTAGGCACTGATACGCAGCGACCACTGCTTCATTTTTTTACGTTCCACCGGGTGACCGCCTCTCTCCGAATAGCCGTCTTTCACCTCGTCGTTGGCCAGCACGGTACCCAGGGCCGGGCACCAATTCACCATAGTTTCGGAAAGATAGGCCAGACGGTAATTCATCAGAATCTGCTGCTGTTCTTTTTCTGACATTTGGTTCCATTCCGCGGCAGTAAAAGACTCATGCGGATCGCAGGAAGCATCGATATTCTGACTTCCGTTGTTCTCAAACTCTTTTATAAGTTCATCAATCGGTTCCGCCTGGTTGGTTTTGTTGTTGAACCAGTGTTTAAACAGCTTGATGAAGGTCCATTGGGTCCATTTATAGTATTCGGGGTCGCAGGTGCGCACCTCGCGGTCCCAGTCAAAAGAGAAACCAATCTGGTCAAGTTGTTCGCGGTAGCGCTTAATATTTTTTTCGGTAGTAACCTTAGGGTGAGTACCCGTTTGAATGGCATACTGTTCAGCAGGAAGACCGTACGCATCGTAGCCCATCGGGTGAAGCACGTTATAGCCCTGATGCCGCTTGAAACGGGCAAAAATATCAGAAGCGATATATCCCAGCGGGTGGCCGACATGCAGCCCCGAACCGGAAGGGTAAGGAAACATATCGAGCACATAATATTTGGGCTTGTTGTGATCGATGTGCGTCTTAAACGTCTTGTTTTCTTCCCAGTACTTTTGCCACTTTTTTTCTATCTCCCTAAAATTGTATTCCATTCTTAAAAACCTTTATTGTTTATGATTAACCCTTTTGAAGCCAGCAAATTTAGAAAAAAATGGGGTATGGGAAAAGCGGCCCTTCAACAAAAAAGGCAGGTGACAAAATCCCGCGAATTGTCACCTGCCCTTTTTTTCGGGTTATTCAGAAATTGGTTAAATCATTACCATGTCATGTCTGGGTTTCTTTTTGAGCAGATTGTCGAGGGCAATTAGCGAACCAATAGCTGCCGGGATAATGAGGAAAAGGTTATTGGAAGAAATTTCCTTGAAAATTGCTGTTAGATAGTTGGCAACCTGAAGGAAGGAAGCAAAAATTCCCTGAATATCGCCGCTACTTATGGTTTCTCTTAATCCCTGAACATTGAAAAGAGATAAGTCGACCACAAAACTTAACCCGAACAGTATAACAAAAACCGCAGCCACGGCATAGATGAGTTTTTTACTAATAATGGGCTTGGTGTCTTCTTCCAGGATGACATTCGATTCAATCATAGACATGACATTGTCAGTGAAATCATCCGGTGCAGAAGTAACCTGATGGTGCTTCATCAGATCTTTTAAAGGTTCATTATTTTGATTTATATCGTTCATTGCTGTCTGTTAATTAATTTTTCCTTCATTAAAACGTCCAATTCATTGTATAGTTTTTTGCGTATCCTGTGAAGTTTTACTTTCACATTGGACTCGGATAAGCCAGTAATTTCTGCTATTTCACTAATCGCACATTCTTCTTTGTGGTAAAATGATATGATCAGGTACTCTGTTTCAGGCAACTTAGAAAGCGCATGGTCAATGAATTGCTTTTGCTGTTGTGTATCCAGCGTATATATATCCTCATTAATCGCATCCTGGGTGTAGTTTTCCATCAACTGTTCATCGAGCGCTCCCATTTCAATTTTCTTTTTCCTGGTTTGGGTTATTGCTGCATTATATGCAATCCGGTACAACCATGTCGAGAATTTTGATTTGCCTTTAAAACTGTTTAACGAATGATAAGCCTTTAAAAAGACATCCTGTGCGATTTCCTCCGTTTCTTCATGGCTTCGGACGATTTTATGTACAATGGTGTAAACCATATCCTTATACCTGTCGACAAGTACCGCAAAGGCGGAATCCTCCCCTTTCCTAACTTTTTCAATACAGGTATGGTCGTCGGGCTTTTTCATTCATTAAGTATGACGAAATAAATTGTTTCCGGTTACAGATTTTAAAATTATAGTATTTATTTTGTGGATGCAACAGGAAATGATTTTTAATTTTTTGGGACAGAGGGTTGGCTTTTTTTTGCTTTTTTCTCTTCCAAAAACGCTTCATTTCGACCGGAGATACGGAGCGATAGCGGAGTATCTGAGGAAGAAATCTCGCTATTCCTTGCATTGATGTTTGCAAACATTTATCAATTAAATCCTTATCAATTGGGGTAAATGGTAAGATTCCCTCCCAAATCCCGTAGCTTCAGGATTCATTCGACTAAGGGAACTTTTGATTTACTGTAATAAGCGTCCTCATAAACTTAAACCACTGCCATAGAGTATTTACGGAGTATTCATGAAATTCTGTAACCACAAAAAAAACCTTGCGTCAAATGAAGTGAAAAATGAAAATTAAAAACAAGAAGTTATGTTTCAACCAGTATTAATTTTAGCAGTGATTTTCGGGGCAATCGTTGCGATTGTCTATCTGCAAGTGAGACGTAAAGAAAGAATGGC
>JAIPBX010000004.1 GCA_021738485.1 Bacteroidales bacterium
GCGTCTTGCCCAGTTGGTTTTCCACCAGTTCCCGAATATGGGGAGCCACCTCACGCATAGAAAAATGGAATACTTTTTCCCCGTCGAGAGCCACATTTATTCCATTTCTCATAATACCATTCCCATAATCCTTGTATTCGAGGGATTCTTTGGTAATAAATTTCCGAAGACCTCCTTCCGGGATAATAATGGCATCGTAGCCGCTACCGTCCGACTGAAGGTTAAAAGTCATTTTAGGAGCGTTTTCGTCGAACTCCAGCGCCGTAGCTGTCCCTGCATCCCCAAACAATAGATACGTACTTTTATCGTGGTAGGAAGAGGTAGCTGTTGAAACATCCCCCACAAGCATCAGGGCCTTCTTAACGCCCCCATTGCTGATAAGACTGGAAAGCTGCGAAAGCCCATAAACATATCCTGAACATCCCAGGTTCACGTCATAAGCCATAGTCGTTTTGGGGAGACCCATTTTATCTTGCAACACAATAGATGTGGCAGGTAAAATGTAGTCTGCTGCCTGAGTTACAAGCACCAGCGCATCTACTTCCTCTCTTTTCCAATTCAGCTCCTCCAGAAGTTTTTCAGCGGCTGTTTGACATAAATCGGCTGTCGTTACTCCTTTTTCAGCCACCCGTCTTTTTTCAATACCGGTAGTCTTCACATACATCTGCTTCTCCTTCATGGAGGTGAGCTCATAATCGTAATTAGACTCTTCATTCTTAGGTACGCACGCTGCTATCCCCGAAATGCGCGTTCTTGGTATATTTAGTATAGCCATTTAACTCGCTTCTTTTAATTCCAGCACCCGGCTATAAAGATCATTTATGGTCTCAGCTTGCTGGATGTCTTCGGCGTTTATCGATACATCATACTCACTATCCACCAGTGCTATAATAATTAATGCATTCACCGAATTCCACTCAAAATACTCTCTAAAATTACTATCGGGTTTCAATGTCCCGGGTTCCAGCTCTTCAAATTCGTCTTCAATTTTTTCAATGAATTTTTCCACACTCATAACTTTTCTTTACTTTATTCTCCTGCAAATTTAGTTAATTATAGTCAGATCTGCTTTTCATTCCAGGTAAATAAAAGCAATTGTCTATACTTGTTTCTTTCGGTGTAAATATAAAAAAATAAGCCAAGCAATCAATTTTTTTCGCTATTTAACAGGAGACAACCAAAAGCGGGAAAAGCCCCTACTCTAAAACCTATTAATATGTGTTTAACTTATCAGAAGGGCTCATCCGGCCCTCCCCCTCCGAAAATATGAGATTCCTCTCTTTCGGCATCGTTATCTTTAAGTTCGTAAGAAATTGAAAGCGAGAAAAACGTGCCGGATCGCCATTGAAATTTCTGACGCGCTTCGAAGTTGCTCCCGTCAACACGACTACGGTAAACATCTGTATTGAAAACATCGCGTGCACTAAACGAGACGTGACCTCTGTTGTTGAGGAAATCCTTTCTCAGCCCCATATCCACTTCATACATTGCCTCTTCTGTATCCTGCCCCTCCTTTTCCGGAGCCCTGTAATCGGCATTTACCTCAAATTCGAACCAGTTCTTTACATCAAAATTGAAGCTGGCGCGGGCATCCATGGTGTAGGATGAATTGTTCAGACTCTCGCCGGCGGCGTAACCACTGGTGCTTCCGTGATAAAAGTAACTGCTGATGCTGAAATCCCACCAATCGAAGATTTCATTGCTGTAGCGTGTTTCAATCCCAGCGTTATCCCTGGAAGCAAGATTAAATGGTTTGCTGATTGTAATTCCTTCCGTATTAACCGTATCCACATTTTCAATTTCATTCACAGTACGGCGGTAGAAAGCTCCTACATAAACGGAGCGTTCTTCTTTGTTGTTGATGTATCCAAGGTCGTAAGCGCCGGTGTATTCCGGGTCGAGCAGCGGATTACCCGTACGGTAATTCCGGTTATTGCTAAACGTGTTATACGGATTCAATTCCCTGAAATAGGGGCGGTCGAGCCGGCGGCTGTAACTGGCCTGAACCGAGTTGGTTTCTGTAATATGGTAAGTTAATGAGGCACTGGGAAACAAGTCGTAATAGGATCTTTCATTGGCCGCCTCATCGGTTAACAATTCCGTATCGATCCGGGTAACCTCAAACCGGATGCCGGCCTGGTAGCTGAAGGCGCCCCTTCTGTTTCCATACATGGCATAGACTCCGTAGATTTCCTCATCATAAAAGAACGTATTCGAAAAACGATCCAGAGTATTCCATGGGTCAGCCTCCGAAGGGCGCTGTTCGACATTATACTTGTTTTCAATGGTACGATACTCGCCCCGGAAACCGGTTTCAAATTTTCCGTCTTCACTAAACGGGTAGGTATAATCCAGCTTTGCCAGGTAGCCCTGCACATCTGTATCGTTGAGGGAATTCTGGAAGAGGGCTGTATCCTGGCTCTCGCCGGGAAGCCCCATGGTTTCCACTAAGCTGGCATCCTCCGTTTCCACACTGCTGCGGGCCTGCAAATCAGCCGTCAGCTTGTGGTCATCCTCCCCGAAAGTTTTCTCATAATTCATGTTCAGCTCATATTCACCTTCTTTCTCTTCCTCCAGTTCATCTCTAATGGTTCTGCGGGTGAGGTTATCGGAGACAAACTGATTCCCCGTGTAGTCTCTGAAGGTAAGATCGGTGTAATTGTCCTCATTAGCGACGCTGTATACCCCTGATATTTTAAGCACATCGTTGGGGGTAAAGTAAAAATCTGATCCGAACTGGAAATTATGGTTTACTCCTCCTCTTGTTCTGTCGCGGTCGGTCCATAAAGAATAGGTGGTATCCGGTAAGTTATAAGTTTGTTTACGCCATCCTCCTCCGGGATGTTCATCGGTACTGACGTTGTAGCTACCAAAAATGTTATACCATTTTTTGCGGTAATTCATACGCACCGAAGCGCCATGATCTTTCGGGTGACCGGCTTCCAGGGTAAACTGTCCGTTGAGGCCCCAGTTTTGCCCCTCTTCCAGGATGATGTTGATGATACCTGCCGCGCCTTGTGCTTCATACTTGGCAGATGGATTCGTAATGATTTCTACTCGCTTGATTTGATTGGCCGGAAAATACCGCAGGATTTCCGATCCCGAAAGACCCATCATGCTGGAGGGCTTCCCATTAACCAGGATTCTGACGCCCTGGCTTCCCCTTAGGCTGATATTCCCTTCGATATCGGTAGATACCGCCGGAATATTATCCAGCACTTCGGCAGCACTGGCGCCCGAATTACTCAGGTCGGTTCCCACATTAAATATTTTTTTTCCTCCCTGCATGGTCATTCGACTCTGTTCACCGGTAACCACAAACTCCGAGAGTTGCTTCTGATCGGGCATTAAAGAAATGGTTCCTAAATTTTTGCTGGGCTTAGATTCCCGGAGGCGAACCGCTGATTTAATTTTAGGCTGGTGGGAAACATACTGAACTTTCAGCATATACTCTCCCGGGGCTGCCTGCAGCTTGAACTTACCTGTTGAGTCGGTAATCGTACCTTTGGCAATAGTTGAATCGCCGGGATTCAGAAGAGCTACAGAGGCTCGGTACAAAGGCTCACCGGTTTGAGCATCTTTTACCGTACCGGTGATTTTAGGATAGGTGGCTTCCTGTGAAAAGCTTATGGATGAAATCACTAAAATTATTAAAACGAAAACTCCTTTGATTTTGTGCATAAAAATTATCTTCTTCTTTTGTGCTCAATTTATTTTGACAAATTATTCCTCTATTTCTTTCGGGTATTTGTACTTAACTACAAATAAACCCTCCAAACTGTTCGGATAATCACTTGAAAGTCCTACTATAAATATTCCATCCACCAATGATTGTTACTTTCTGTTAATTTAAATGGAAAATGTTTCAAATGAAAAATTAAGTCTATTTCAGTAAAAAAATTTTTTATAATTGTAAAAAAATCGGAATGACAAGAAAACATAAACTATTATTAATCAATCCTCAAAATCAGCACCGGAAAGGGTTCACACTTTCAATTACTTCTGTATATCCTCCTTTAAGCCTTGGGATTATAGCTGCACTTACTCCGGAGAATTGGAATATTGAAATATTAGATGAAAATTTTGATCGGTTTGAAAATAAGGAGGATAAATATGCTGATTTGGTGGGTATAACAGCATTTACTTCCAACGCATATCGTGCTTATGAGATTGCGGCATATTACCTCAAAAAAAGCATTCCTGTTGTTTTGGGAGGTATCCATGCCACGATGAGGGCTGAAGAAGCGGCCCGATATGTAACTACAGTCTTTAAAGGAGAAGCGGAAAGTAAATGGCCCCAAGTTATTGATGATTTTGAAAAAGGAGTATTAAAATCAGAATATAATGGTGGACGTCCCTCGATGGATTTGGTGCCCATAGCTCGTCATGATCTTTTTCATCCGAATTACATTTTCAATAGCATTCAAACGACAAGAGGATGTCCATATAAGTGTGACTTCTGTTCGGTACACCAGTTTAACGGCACACGCCACCGATTGAGACCTGTCAATGATATTCTGGATGAAATCGAACAACTACCTGATAAATTACTGGGATTCATTGATGATAATTTTTTTGGGCACTCAAAAAAAAGCAAAGAGCATTCGTATGAAATTCTGAAAGGAATGATAGACCGGGGTATTAAAAAGGAATGGTTTATTCAGTCAAGTATTAATATTGCGGATGATCCTGAGTTTTTGAATCTTGCCTCAAAAGCCGGTTGCCGGGAGGTATTGATCGGTGTTGAATCCGAGAATATCCATCAGCTCAAGCAATCGAACAAAATACTTAATGCAAAAATTTCACCTGCGCTTTTTAAAACGAAATTCAAGAAAATCCGAAAGAAAGGGATTGCTGTTTTAGGTGCGTTTATCTTTGGAATGGACGGAGATACTGAGGCGGATCTTTTTCACCGATTAAAATTCATTAAGAGGTCAGGGGTAGATGTTATCCAGGCCACAATTTTAACCCCTTACCCTGGTACAGAATTGTTTGAGCGGATGCAAGCTGAAAATCGATTGTATAAGAATAACTTTCCTGAAGATTGGCAGCATTATCATGCAGAAGAAGTTGTAATTAAACCCGATCAAATGGCGCCGGAAGAATTAGAACGAATTATGTATGAAATATGGCAAAACGTTTATAATAAAAGATTTATGCGAATGCGATTCTTAAAATCCTTACTGGTTCTTAAAAACGTAAAATCGGCTTATTGGGCTTACGCAGGTAATTGGAATTACCGGCGTATTGTTTTTGAAAAAAGTGGCTATGACCCTGATAAGCATCCTGACAAACAAAAAACACCAGCGTAATCAGGGTGTTAATACGAAACTAAAAAGGGTAACCATAACATTAAGCATTTGTTTCTTTAAAATAAATTATTTTAGCTGTTTAAAATCCGTATACAATGAAATTGCTTTTAATAAATCCACTCAACCAATACCGTAAAGGATTTTCATTATCCTGGACAAATGTATATCCCCCAATTGCACTTGGTATACTGGCTTCACTCACACCAAAACATTGGGATATAGAAATTATTGATGAGAATTTTGATAAATTTGAAAACCTCGATGAAAAACGAAAAGAAGCTGATTTGGTAGGAATTACTTCTTTCAGTCCGAATGCTCCCCGGGCTTATGAAATTGCTTCCTATTTCAGAGAACGGAATATTCCGGTTGTTTATGGCGGAAATCATGCTACAATGATGGCCCAGGAAGCAGCAGATTATGTTGATGTGGTTTTTAAAGGAGAAGCCGAAACAAAATGGCATGAAGTAATAGAAGATTTCGAAAACAACCGGCTAAAACCTTTATATGATGGAGGGCAACCAAATTTAAAAGAAATGCCCCCGGCACGGCATGATTTATTTCATAACAATTACATTTTTAGCTCTATCCAAACTACCCGTGGCTGCCCGTTCAAATGCGATTTCTGTTCAGTCCATGTGTTCAACGGAACTAGACACAGATTACGTCCTGCAAATGATATTTTAGATGAACTTGAATCTATTTCTCATAAATTAGTATTTATTGTTGATGACAATTTCTATGGATATTCCACAGCCAGCAAAAATCATGCATATGAGATAATGGAGGGGATGCTGGAACGGGGGATTAAAAAAGACTGGTATGCGCAAACTTCTATGAATGTAGCTGATGATGAAAAATTCCTGAAACTTGCAGCAAAAAGTGGTTGTAAGGAACTTTTTATCGGTGTGGAAACTGACGATCCGGAACAACTAAAAAGTACAAATAAAAGATATAATGCGAAAGTAGCGCCGGAAAATTTCCGAAAAAAATTCAAAAAGATTCAAAAGCATGGTATTGCCGTTTTGGGTGCTTTTATTTTTGGGTTGGACGGGGATACAAAAGAGGCCCTTTACCGGCGGGCAAAATTTATCGAAAAAGTAGGGGTGGACACTATTCAAACGTCTCTATTGATGACTCCACCCGGTACAGACTTGTTTGACCGCATGAAAAAAGCCGGGCGCATGCTACGTACAAACTTCCCCAAAGACTGGGAAAGATATCATTCGGCTGAAGTAATATTACAGCCTGAGAACATGTCTCCTGAAGAATTGCAACACCATATGTATATTATTTGGCACAAGCTATACAATAAAGCCGCTATCCGCAAACGCTTTTTAAAAACGCTTTGGCGTACAAAAAGCTTTAAAGCTGCACTGTGGGCTTATATAGGCAACACCCATTATCGGAGTATGGTATTTGAAAACGGGGGCTATAATCCTGACAAACATCCGGATAAGCAAGAGCGAATTTTTCTTGAGCCGGTTACACATAAAAAAATGGAACGACCAGACAATATTTATTAGTCAATTTTCAGCGTTCCCGTGACTCATAAAAAGACTGTATTTCCCGGGCATACCGCTTCACCAAATTATTCCTTTTCAACTTCATCGAAGGAGTGAGTTCGCCGTTTTCGATCGACCATTCATCTGTTAAAACTTTATAGGCTTTAATTTGATGGGTATCTCTGGCTTGTTCGTTATAGGTCTTAATCAGTTCTTCGATGTAGGCATGTATATCTTTGTTTTGCCTTAGTTTTTCAACCTTATCGCTGACCTGATTTTGTCTGGCCCATTTTTTTGCATAATCCTGGTTTAATACAAAAAAAGCCGATAAATAATCCTTGTATTCCCCAACAACAAATACATGTTCGACAAAAGATGATAGCTTTAGTTGATTCTCAATACGTTCAGGATAAACGTAAGTTCCGGAAGCATTTTTAAAAATATTTTTCTTCCTTCCTGAGATCGTTAAATATTGTTTTTCATCTAGCAGCCCGATATCGCCGGTATGAAAATACCCCTCTTCATCAATGCTTTCATTGGTGAGTTCCGGATGCTTATAATACCCTTGCATCTTACCCGGACCTTTTGCTAAAATTTCGCCGTCTTCAGCAATTTTTACAGAAGCATTTACAAGAGGTTGTCCCACAGTTCCTGCTTTATCAAACTCAAGGTTATTGAATGATATAAGCGGAGCCATTTCTGTCACTCCATAGCCCTCATGAACAGTGATGCCGGCAATGTTAAAAAAAGCATATATATCTCGCGATAAAGCAGAGCCTCCGCAGATTATCTTTCTTAGCCTCCCCCCCATCATTGCTCGCCATTTGCTATAAACCAGCTTATCGAAAATATTTTTCAAGAGTTTTTCCGTGAAGGAGAGCTCTTTGGCCCTATTTTTCTTACTTAGCGCAAAACTTAGCGCATACTTGTAAATAATTCGGGATATGCCTTTTAATTCCTGCTGTTTATTAATTATGCCTTTATATACTCTTTCAAGCAGTAGAGGAACGGTAATAAGTATACCCGGCCGAACATACGAGAAGTTGGATATAATATTGCTCATGCTTTCATTATAATAAATCGTCAATCCTTTAATCATGAAAACATAGTTCGTCATTCTTTCATATGAATGCGACAGCGGCAGATAACTTAATACATTATCCGTATTTTCAACGCCGATACTACTGGCAGCTACGATAACATTGGATAAATGATTTCGATGTGTTAACATCACACCTTTGGGCATGGTGGTAGTGCCTGAAGTATATATGACCGAAGCAAGATCATCCGGCGAAACTTTTTCTTTCTGGTGTGCTATCTTGTCTTGATAGCCTTTTTCTTTCCCGTCTTTCAATAAGTCGCGAAAAGCATTCACTTCCCCTTCACTACCCTGATCATAAGAAAACACCATTGTTTCCGACGGAATATCCCAGGTACTCTTTAACTTTTTTAACAAGTGCCTATTGGATATGAAAATAAACCTTGGCTTAACTTCATCAAGAATATAAGCCATCTCATCTTGACTAATGGTCGGAAATAACGGTACATGGACAGCTCCCAACTGTAAAAGTCCCATATCCAGAAAATTCCACTCAGGACGATTATCGGAAATATTGACAACCAATTCTCCTTTTTCCACTCCCAAATCAAGAAGAGAAGCACTTACTGCATTGGCATTGTCTATAAAATCCTGTTGCTTATAAACAACCCATTGCCCATTTCTTTTGCCGGCCAATGCCTCTTTATTTCCATATTTTTCCCTGGCAAAATAAATAATATCGAAAAGTCGCAGTATGTTGTTCTTCATAATTTACTCCTTTTTGTCTGGACCTAAATTCAGATAATAATTGGCTTTTTTCATATTACCCTTCTTCTTGAAGTGCCGATAAAGGTTTTTGTTCAATTGCTTGTTTCCGGGATTCAGCCGGGCGGCTTTTTCAAAATATGTGACCGCCTTGGTGGTATCGCCGCTTTGCAAGAGGAAGTTGCCCATGTTAAAATAAGCCTCGGCATTATCGGGCTGAAATTCAAGAATTTTTTTATTCCACCGTAAGGCTTTCTCCAAGCTGTCCTGCTTGAAAGCCATCTTACTGATCCTCGAATGTACACCTACATGTTCCGGTCTGAATTCCAGGTATTTCTTATAATATTTTTCGGCTTTTTGGTATTTCTTATGCGTATGATTTAAATAGCCCAGGTTATAATAAGCTTTTTGTAAATCAGGATTGATATTAATAGCCTTATTAAAAAGTTTTCGGGCCATAGGATAATTGTCTTTAACGACCATATAAATCTCACCTAACTGGTTCCAAGCCTGGAAATAATCCGGATAGATTTCAATGGCCCGCTTAAAGTGCTTCACCATTAACTGAATTTTAGGCTGACCCTCTTTTTTATTGTAAGTCTTATTTGTCACCACATTGTTTTTCAGGGTCAAGCCATAGAGAAAATTAGCTTTCGCTGATTTATCCAGATGCGAAATATCACTTTGAATCAATGTAAGCTGATCCTTCCAGTCTGTGTTTCTTGCTATCGTCTTCACCGTGGCCGGAATCAGTATAATAAGGGATAACCCTATCAAAGCATACTCTTTTTTCTCCTTCAGATATTTATGAAAAGGATTGCTTTTAGCGATCCTGAAAAGAAGATATACCACGCCAATACTTAATGCCAGTACCGGCGCAAATAAAAACCTTTCGGCGACAATCCCCATTACAGGCTTCACCATATTAGCATAGATAGAAATAGTAATAAAGTAAAAAAGGATAGCAAAGGAAAGCAGCTTCTTCTTCCTGATTGTATAAATGGCATAAGCCAACAATGCCAAATGGATTACAATAGATATAATCACCTCCGGTTGGGCAAAATTCACGATCGGCAATTCATTATATCCATAGTAAAAAAGCAGCGGATGAGGATAGAGCAATTTCCCGAGGTAAAACAACAATACTGAGAAGCCGGTAGAAATATGCAGCCATTTGTTATTTTCAAAGAGCAGGGGATTCTCAATCAGCAAAGTCTCCCTTTCAGGCGAAGGGAGGAATAGCATGCGCGGAACAAAGCGGGCAATAATCACAATCACCAAAGCTCCAGCTGTTATTAACACCAGACGGCGGACATTCACATCCCGGAAAAAATATAACACCAGAGGAAAAACAGCGAGATAAACCATGGCCGACGCTTTCGACAGATAGGCCAGCAGGAAAAACAGCAGTCCTATCAGAAGTTGCTTTAGCTTTCGGAAATCATAATATTTCAAAAATGCGCCAAGCGCCAAAAAAGCAAAAAGAAAAGCCAGCAGTTCATCCCGGTTTTTCAAGCTGCTCACCACCTCCGTATGGACCGGATGGGCGGCGAATATAAGGACTACCAAAAGCGGAAATAATCTGTTATAGTCTTTCAACAATTTGCTAAGCAACTGAAAAAGCACTAAAAGTACCAGCGCATACAAAACAAGGTTGATAAAATGGCTGACATGAGGTGCATTGCCAAAAACCTCGTTTTCAATGGCGAATGTGGTCTTAACAATAGGGCGATACCCAAAGCGCATATCGCTTCCATCATCAGCCTGAACATTAGCATAGAGGGAAGTAAATATTTCAGGGATACCACTTATTCCTTCATTCACCTGGGGGTTATTATCCGTAACGTAGACATCATCCAGGGAGTAATTGTTAGGGATCGTATTTCCATATAGAATGAATGCAAAAGCCACAATCATAAAGAAAGCCCATGTTTTCCAGGTTAATACCGGTTTTGTTACTCGTTTCTTGCTCATTGTATCCATCTATTTATCGCTGATTAATTTCTTTATTTCATTTAGTTTCATCAATGCTTCCACCGGTGTCAATGTATTGACATCGGTATTAAGAATGTCGTCCCTGATTTGTTCCAGCAGCGGATCATTGAGTTGGATAAAACTCAACTGGTAATCATCTGCTACCGTTTGCTCTTGCTTCTCCGAGGTAAGTTTATTATCCGCATGCGACTCTTCCAGTTTCCTGAGGAGCTTCTCGGCTCGCTCCAGAACGGACTGAGGCATCCCGGCCATCTTAGCCACATGGATCCCAAAACTGTGAGCACTGCCTCCTGGTTTAAACTTGCGAAGGAAAAGAATTTTATTTTGCACCTCTTTGACCGAAATATGGTAATTCTTTATCCGTGGTAAACGCGACGCCATCTCATTTAACTCATGGTAATGGGTGGCAAACAAAACCTTGGGCTTGTACAGCGGATGTTCATGCAAATATTCGGCAATTGACCAAGCAATAGAGATGCCATCATAAGTACTGGTTCCCCGCCCGATTTCATCCAGAAGGATCAGGCTACGGTTAGAGATATTATTCAAAATGCTGGCTGTCTCATTCATCTCTACCATAAAAGTCGATTCTCCGCTGGAGATGTTATCGGAAGCCCCCACACGCGTGAACAGCTTGTCAAACAGTCCCAGGCGGGCTTCTGTGGCAGGGACGAAACAACCCATCTGGGCTAGAAGAACAATCAGGGCGGTTTGCCTTAACAGGGCTGATTTTCCCGACATATTGGGCCCGGTAACGATAATAATTTGCTGGCTATCTTTGTCAAGATAAACATCATTGGCCACATACTCCTCATCCTCGGGGAGCTGCCTTTCAATCACAGGATGGCGGGCCGCTTTAATATCCAAAACATAGGAATCATCTATCTGCGGTTTGGTGTAGCTTTGCCTATGCGACTGACGGGCAAAAGAAAGCAACACATCGAGCTTAGCAATCAGATTGGCGTTGAGCTGTATAGGCTCGATATATTCTGCTACAGCAAATACTAATTCACGGAAAAGCTTCTCCTCCAGTTCCAGGATTTTATCCTCCGCCTCCAGGATTTTTTGTTCCAGCTCTTTCAGTTCCTCCGTGATATAGCGTTCGGAGCTTACCAGGGTCTGTTTGCGGTGCCATTCGGGGGGGACTTTATCCTTATAAATATTCCTTACTTCCAGGTAATAACCAAAGACGCTGTTATATCCAATCTTAAGAGAAGAAATCCCCGTATTTTTAATTTCCCTGCTTTTGATAGAATCCAGGTAATCCTTGCTGGAGGTGACCAGATTTCTGTATTCATCCAGCTCCGACGAAACCCCGTCAGCCATAACATTCCCTTTGCTGACCAAAGCAGGCGGTTCTTCCTTGATATGCTCGCCAATTTTTTTAGCAATGGAAGTGCAATCACTAAATTGTTGACCTATCTTTTGAAGCGCTTCATTATCCGATTTTTCGCAGAATTCTCTTACAGGGGCAATTTCATCGACAGCACTTTTCAGCTTAAGAATCTCCCGCGGGTTGATGCGACCTGTCGAGACTTTGGTGATCAGGCGTTCCAAATCCCCTATTTGATCAATACGCTGAGACAAACTCTCCATCTCCTCCACGTTCTGCATGAAATATTCCACCATCGAAAGCCTTTCTTGTATGGCTTGTTTATGTTTCAGCGGAAAAATCATCCAGCGTTTCAATAAGCGCGAGCCCATGGGAGTGACTGTGTTATCAATAACACTCAACAAAGAAGCCCCCCCTTCGGCAGCAGGCTGAAAAAGCTCCAGGTTACGGATTGTAAACCGATCGAGCCACACATAATCATCTGCCTCAATCCGCGAGATTTTGGTAATATGTTTTACTTTATCATGATGGGTTTCCGCCAGGTAATGCAATACGGCTCCGGCAGCTATAATCCCGTTTTCCTGCTTTTCCACACCGAAACCTTTCAAAGAGGTGACTTCAAAATGCTTTAACAATAAATCCCTGCCAAAATCTATCGTAAAGACCCAATCATCAAACGTCTTTGTAAGATACTTGTCACCGAATAATTCAAAAAAACGCTCTCTTTTATCTTTTTGCACAATCACTTCCGAAGGATTAAACGACTGGATCAACTTATCGATATAATCAAGGCTTCCTTCCGCCAGGTAAAATTCTCCTGTCGATACATCTAAAAAGGAAATACCTGCATACTCTGTACTTAAATGAAGACTGGCCAAAAAATTATTCTCCTTATTTTCAAGGACCTGGTCATTGTAGGCTACCCCGGGAGTTACCAATTCCGTCACACCCCTTTTCACTATCTTTTTAGCTTGCCTGGGGTCTTCCAGTTGATCACATATAGCCACTCTTTCGCCGGCGCGGACCAACTTAGGCAAATAACTTTCCAGTGCATGATGCGGAAAGCCGGCGAGGTCTACCTGTGAAGCCGCCCCGTTGGAGCGTTTGGTTAGAATGATCCCCAATATCCTGGCGGTTTTATGCGCATCCTCACCAAAGGTTTCATAAAAATCTCCTACACGAAACAATAATAAAGCATCCGGATATTTGGATTTTACCGAATAATATTGTTTCATCAAAGGCGTTTCCGTGATATCGGTTTTTTCCGTTTTCTTAGCCAAGGCTTCCTATTTTGATCCACAAAGTTAAAATTATAAATGAAAGATCAACCGTTGGTAAACCACCTGATTTTATTGGTGGGTATTCCTTATTTTTGCATCATCAAAACCAACAAACCATGCGCAAACTGGAAAATCGTGAACTGAATCGTTTATCGGTGGAAGAATTCAAAAAAAAACCTAAAAATCCTGTTGTGATAGTTCTGGAGAATATTCGCAGCGCCAATAACGTAGGTTCCACATTTCGTACCGCCGATGCTTTTTTGGCTGCATCGATACACATTTGTGGTATCACACCTTACCCCCCTAACCGGGATATCCAAAAAACAGCTATTGGTGCAACACAGACGGTTTCATGGAGATATTTCTCATCAGCATACGAATCTTTAAAAACCCTCCGGGAGCAGAGCTACAGCATATTCGCGGTAGAGCAATGCGAAGAAAGCAAATCATTAAGTGATTTTCAGGTCACATCTTCACAAAATACAGCTTTCATTTTCGGAAATGAGGTATCTGGCGTATCACAGGAAATTATTGATATGTGCGACGGATGCCTGGAAATACCTCAATGGGGGACAAAACATTCTCTGAATATTTCCGTAAGCGTGGGAGTCGTTTTATGGGAATATGTCAGCCAGGTTAATCACCTTGCAAAAAAGTAAGCCACTCCCAGGGAATAAAACCCAAAAAAATCATTACCAAATTCTCTGTCCCGGTAACTATCAACCATATCACTCCCGGTGAAATGTACTCCCCCGTTAAGCGTCAGGTAATATCTGTCTTTTGCCCGTTGCCAGAAAGCCGGATCTTTTTTATTTAATTTAAACATCACGGTAAGCTCAATGGGGAAGGTCCCCACACTTCCGGAAGATTTTCCCATTTCATAATTATCCGGATTCAATTCCACCACTCTGCTCTCTTCAAATTTTTTTAGGTCTGTAGTATAATAAAGCCTTCCGTACCCAAAATCAAAAAATACCTTTAACCGATTAGCCAACCGTTCGGATAAATTATCGTCAATAACTCTCTGAAAAGAGAGTTTTATAATTGCCGAAACCTCAGAATTATTCCCCAGAAAGCGCAGGTTTTTTTCAGGATGCGAACCGGCAAGCAATGAATAATTATACCCGAATTGAAGACCGGTAACCTCATTCAAAAAGAAACCCAGCTTAAATTGTCCGCCAGGCTGAATTTCAGAATATTCCATTGTAGAAGGTGCAAAATCATATCGTTTTACATCCCCGTATGTGATACTCATACCTGCATCAATCTCCGCAAAGGCTCCATAATATTTTTGCCCCTGGAGTAAAGACGTTAAACACAAAAAAATAAAGGTTATAAAATATCTCACGCACTAAAAAATTTTTATAAAAACATTAATGAACTTGATTATGTTTTATGATTGTATTCGTTATTTTTTTAAATTTGTTACATAAAGGAAAATTTTTTTTATATTTAAATTTTATTATAAAAGACATATTAACTTCAGGAATACTAAACAGAAAATTACGAACCTTAAAAAATTATAAAAACCACATCACTATGAAAAAGTCAAGTTTTACGATTAAAGGAACGGCAACAGTAATCATGTTATTACTTATGCCGATTTTATTTTTCGGACAAAATCAAGGAAATAATAAAAGCAACTCATTTGCCAGACATTGGTATATTTCACTGAATGGTGGCATATCTCAATTCTGGGGAGATGTTCAAGACCAAAATCCTTTTGAAAAAATTTCTGAAGATAAGTTCATGGGCGGTTTAGCCATAGGACACCAATTCTCACCTGTATTTGGACTGAGAGGAAATGTGCAATACGGCTCACTATACAGTACTAAATATAAAGACATCTCACCGGATTACGAAATGGAAGCTTCTCCATTATTAGATTACAGCCTTCAGGCAACCGTCAGCTTAGTAAATCTTTTCTCTGATTATAACCCTGACAGAAAGCTGGACTTGTATGGCTTTGCCGGTTTGGGCTTTTCTAACTGGGAAACCGAATGGCGAAACAAAAATACCGGACAGGTATTAGGTTCCAATGGTGGCGTTGATGCGTCCAGTGGACTTTTCGGATTAACCACCGAAGGTTATATCCCCGTAGGAGCAGGCCTGTCCTATAAATTGAACGATACTTTTACCCTCGGCTTAGAACAGTTATGGAATGGTGTAAATACAGATATTCTCGATGCTCAAGAAGGCGGTTTTGATTATGATATCTACTCCAATACGCGCCTTAACCTGAAAATGAATGTAGGTCAATTTGGTGGCTTGGGTAAGATGGTTCGCAATTTCGACCAGGTGGATTATGATGTGAAACCCGAAGTAGTAGAGCGACACGGGGATGAAGTAAAATTCACCCTCAGTGGCAATATTCCGGAAAACTATTTCAGCTCTAAAGCCGCGATGAAGATTCGTCCAAAAGTGGTCTACAACGATGAAGCAAAAGAATTAGAGCCTGTTTTCCTGCGTGGTGAAAAAGTAAGTGGCGATGGTAAAATTATCACTTCAGACGGAGGCACATTCTCAAAAGATTATTCCTATCAGTTTAAAGAGGGCATGGAAGATGCCGAAATCAAAATAGAAACAATGGCCTTTCTCCCAAAAGGGAATCCGGTGAATGAAGACGCCACAAACAACAACATTAAGGAAAACTATAAATCTGAAATGCTCCCCGAAAGGAAGCTTGCCGATGGAACCATTGTTACTGGGCAACGAATCGTATTTGAGCCAAGCAAAGCCTCAAACAAAGCCATGGAAAACGTCAATTCGCCGGAGTATGGCTTATTAGCAAAGCATGGCTACGAAAAAGAAACGATTATTTCTGATAAGGCTACAGTCTATTTCAAAATTAACCTGGCTTATCTCAACTGGAGACTCCCGCTGAACGTTAACCGGAATGCCAAAGAAGACGTAGACAAATTAAAGCAGTTTTTGGATAAAGGATGGAAAATCAAAAATATAGAACTGAATGCATGGGCTTCACCGGAAGGACCTGTTGACTTTAACTCAAAACTGTCAAAAGACAGAGCTGAAAAAGGAATGGACATCCTTGAAGGTTTGTTTGACGATCTTGGTATGGACATGGAAGAAGTAACTATTGATAAACAATCCAAGGGTGAAGATTGGAACGGTTTTATGGATGCAGTGGAAAAATCCAATATTGAAGATAAAGACATTATCCTTAATGTTGTGCGTTCACAGCCAAACCTGAAAAAGCGAGAGCAGGAAATAAGAAATATGTCGATAGTGTATAAAGAAGTAGAAGAAAAAATTCTTCCTCCTTTACGTAGGGTTGAGATGAAAGTTAACAGTTTCGAGCCCAAGCACACTGACGAAGAAATAGCACAAATGGCTATGGATGACGCCGAGTCGCTCGAGAAAAATGAGTTGCTCTATTCGGCCACACTGCATGACGATATCGACAAAAAACTTGAAATCTATAATAAGGCTAAAGAGCTATTCCCCGAATGCGCCAGGGCTTATAACAATGCCGGCCACATTTACATGATGAAAGGGGAATACGATAAGGCTAAAACAGATTTACAAAAAGCAGAAAATATTGCACCTGAACATGGCGGAGTACTGAATAATCTTGGTATCGTTGCGGCGATAGAAGGTGATTGGGATAAAGCTGAAGAGTACTTTACAAAAGCCCGCGAGCAAGGTGTCAACACAAGCTACTACATGGGCGTTCTCAACATCGCTAATGGCAAATATGATAAAGCCCTGCAGCAAATGAAGCGCAAAGATTGCGATTACAATGTAGCCCTCGCGCAGATGGTATCAGGCAATACCGGTAAAGCAGTTTCTACACTTGAGTGTGTGCCTGAAAGCGCAGAAAAGCATTATCTTATGGCAGTTGCCGGAGCACGGCAAGACAATAAGGACATGGCTTTTGAGAATCTTGTGAAAGCAGTTAAAGCCGACCCTTCATATAAAAAGACGGCTAAAACAGACAAAGAATTTATAGAATACTTTGATATGCCTGACTTTAAAAGCCTTGTAAAATAATTGTACCTCAAAACTAAAAAAGACCGTCTCAAAATTGAGACGGTCTTTTTTTTGCCTCCCGCCATTTCATTTTAATAAATCGCAATCTTTTCATAATTTCGTTCACTTGGAGTATTAACAAAAATCAAATTACAAATGAAGCAATTGAAATTTATTGGATTAGTCCTGGCCATGGCGATGTTAAGTGGCTGTGGATTAAATCGCATGGTTAAGAATTATGAGGATGTAGATTATTCAGTGACTCCCGATGTATTGGAAAACAAAGGAGGCACAGTAAATTTAGAAGTCCAGGGATACATTCCCGAAAAATATTTTCATAAGAAAGCGGTTGTAGAAGTTCAACCCGTGCTTAAGTATGAAGGCGGCGAAAAGGAATTGGAAACTTTTACGCTGAAGGGAGAAAAAGCAGAAGCCAAGGGCAAAGTGATAAGTAAAAAAGAAGGAGGTTCTTTTACTTACGAAACTTCTTTCGAGTACAAGCCGGCAATGGAAAACTCCACGCTTGTTGTTACCCCGGTTGCTTCACTGAGAGACAATTCCGAACAACTTGGTAAAACAAAACTTGCTGAAGGCATCATCATCACCAGCACCCGGATTAAGCATTCGGAGAAAGTGGCTATGGCCCCTCATAAGTATGAAAAAGAAACGATTGTTTCGAAAGATGCCAATATCTATTTTGCACAAAACTTTGCTAACCTGAATTGGCGTTTGGACCTGAACAAACAAAAGAACACTAAAGAAAACCTTAAGAAACTCCAGGACTTTATTCGTAAAGGATGGGAAATCAAAAACATAAAACTTAACGCATGGGCTTCACCGGAAGGTGAACTGGATTTTAACGAAGAGCTTGCTGTGGATCGCTCAAAAACCGGTGAAAAATATATCACCAAAAAGCTCAATAAAATTGCCGGAGCAAAGGACAGTGAAGTACAATTCGAAAGCGCTGAAGACGTAGAGATAAAAACCCAGGCGCGTGGGGAAGACTGGAATGGATTTATGGAAGCTGTCAAAAATAGTGATCTTGCCAAGAAAAACACCATTCTTAATGTCGTCCGTTCGCAACCTAATCTTAAAAAGCGCGAGCAGGAAATACGGAATATGGCTATGGTTTACGAGGAAGTAGCTGAAAAAATCCTCCCCCCACTTCGCAGGGTGGAATTTTCTGTAAATAGCTATGAACCCAAATTCTCCGATAGTCAAATGAAAGACCTGGTCTTTTCTAACCCTGACACGTTGGAGGTCAACGAAATGCTCTATGCAGCCACGCTTTTTGAGGAAAACAGCAAAAAGCTCGACATTTACAATACAATAATTAACAATTACCCGAATTGCTGGAGGGCTCACAATAATAAAGCAGCTATCTATCTTCTTGAAGGTGATTTGGATAAGGCAGAGGCCAGTTTGGAAGACGCCAAAGGAACTGATATACCCGGGGAGGTTTACAAAAACCTTGGAGTACTGGCTTCTAAAAAAGGTGATTTCGATGAAGCTATCCAAATGTTTGAAAAAGCAGAGAAAAAAGGTATCCGCGCTAGCTACAATAAAGGAGTAGTTCATATTGTTAAAGGCCGGTTTGATAAAGCGAAGAGCCTGATGAATAGTGTTTCCTGCGACTACAATCTCGGGCTCGTTCAACTTATGCATGAAAATTATGACAAAGCGGAACAAACGCTTAAATGTGCTGATGAAGACGCAGCCGCACATTATCTCCTGGCTGTTGCAGGCGCCCGGCAAGACAATAAAGAGATGGTCACCAATCATCTCAAAAAAGCCGTTAAACTGGATTCGTCATTAAAAACTGAAGCAGCAGAAGACGCAGAATTTATCGACTATTATAACGATAGTGCATTTAAGGAAATAGTGAAATAGTGTGCTTGAAAAATCTCAAAAGTAAACTGCCCTTTGAAAATTCATAGGGCAGTTTTTTTATGGCTTGATGCGATGGATTCCCTTTTCGTAAGGTGTAAAAATGATCTTCTTAAGCCTTTCATACTCGGCTGGGTTCTGCACAAAATCAATATTATTGGCATCGACAACTACTATCCTGAGATCTTCCCGCTGTTGCATAAATTCAAAATAACTCTCCTGTATCTGTTCCAGGTATTCATCAGGAATTTCCTGTTCATAGCTGCGGCCTCGTTTCCGGATATTAGCCTGAAGTTGCTCTATCCCCATATAAAGATAAACAATTAAATCGGGAGGAGGTAATGTGGTATTTATAATGGTATAAAGCCGGGAATAAAGGGCAAATTCGTCAGGCTGAAGAGTCTTTTTTGCAAATACAAGAGATTTACCAATAAAATAGTCGGCAACAATGAAGTCATGAAAAAGATCGCCCGAGCTCAACACATTCTTCATCTGCTGATACCTTTCGGCCAGAAAAGAAAGCTCAAGGGGAAAAGCATATTTGTCGGGGTTTTTATAAAATTTAGGTAAAAAAGAGTTATCCTCAAACTGTTCATTAACAAGGCGGGCATTATAGTCAGTTGACAGCTTTCCTGCCAACGTACTTTTACCGGCTCCAATATTCCCCTCTATTGCAATAAAGTTGTAATTCATTCCATTTCATAATTTGAAAATAACGAGCGGTCGAAATACGACATCACTTTTAAATTATCGGAGCAGTCGTGATAAAGCCGGCTGATGGTCTTTTTCAGAACAGGATGGCTCTTCTGCGGTGCAAGTTCCAAAAGCGGTATAAGTGTAAACCGGCGATCCTGAATTTTCGGATGGGGAATATGAAGTGCTGTATCCTCCAAAATCTGTTCTCCATAGAAAAGTATATCAATATCGATCACCCTGGAGGCCATTTGCTGATTTTTTCTCACGCGCCCCAGTTCTTCTTCAATAGCTAGAATTTCTTTTAACAGCTTATGAGGAGATAACTCAGTATGTATCACTACCACCTGGTTAAGAAAGTTATGATTATCATCAAAACCCCAGGGTTCCGATTCATAGATTGAAGAATACTGCATTAACTTTCCACATCGTGACTGCATTTTTTTAGTGGCGTCTTCCAGGAGTTGTTCCCTGTCCCCCAGGTTACTACCCAAAAGTAAAAACACTTCTTCCATAGGTACTTCTGTTTTGAGGCACAAAAATACAACAGGCGGTTAAGAATAGGAAAGAAAGGGATGATTAAATTGGTAATTGTACGGTTTCATCTCTTATGAAGGCCTCCATCCGACTATACAGCTTTCTTATCTTGTGATGATACTCCGAATCGGAAGCCCATCTTCCGGTCAGCTCTTCCACTGCCGGGGCTACCCCTCGCTGCACATAATAAAAACGTTTATCCACCAATTCGTGATTCAACTCCTGCTTGCTGGCATAAGCTTTTAAGTGCTGGATATGAGCTCTGATACCTTTGCGGGCATTTTCAAAAGATTCGCCGGGGGTATGGTCATTCACCGTACCCAGCCCACAGAAATTATTCTGCTCTGCTTGCACCACCCCGGTATATTTTAAGAAGTCAGTTTCATGACACATTTGTACAAAAGCTACATCGTGATTAACACCTTCGCGCCTTGCTTCATTGATATATAGCTCTGTCAATCTTTCCACATAACTTGTATCTATCGAATCATTATGCAGAAGCAAAAAATCTCTTAGCTGCATCATACTCAAAGTCCCTGATCCCATGATCATCAGGTCACTCTCCGGGGTTTTTTTTGCGTGGGTGGGGTCTTCCTTTTCAACCGGTTTCACAGCATTCTTTTGTTCATAAATCAAAAACCGCAGGTCTTTTTGTGCATCAGATAAACCCGATTGATAACGCTGAGCTAAAAATCCAGGCAACAAAATCTTTTGCGAAGTATCATCAAAAAATAATTCTAACTGCTGAGAACCCGATGTTCTGATATCGAGGGGATAGTATTGATTGTGCAGAAAAATTTGTTGGTCCCTCTTTTTGGAACCTTTAGACTTTCTGGCCGAAAAAATCTGCAGGGTATCATCTTTAACCATTGTTTTGAAGGAGATAGGGTGATCTGAAAAAAAATTGTCATGGTACGATGTTTTATATAGGGAGCTTCCTGTGAAAGAAGAATAAGAGGTTCGCTCGGTAACGAATACAAAAAACAACAAAAACCCCAGCGCAAACCACTGAGAACCTGACATTTTTATACTCTTACAGACAGATAAGAAATTGCGCCCTGCAAGGAGTTTGTAAATAGTATACGTTACCATATTACAAATATGTGAAAATCTCCCGTTAAGTTGATAGCCTTTGTTTAAATAATGTCAACAACCTGTTGTTAATATTGCTAAGATCAAGTAATTTTGGGCATTGAAAGAAATTATAAAACCACAGAAAAAGCATTAACTATGAAACAGTTTTTTAAATTCACGTTCGCTTCAGCATTGGGATTCCTAATCACCTTTGTAGTAGTTATATTAATCCTTTTTGGAATTATATCGTCAACGCTGTCTTTCACCGATAGCAAAACCGTTTTGGTACCGGAGGGTTCGGTTTTAAAAATGGAATTGGATTACCCCATTAATGATCGCGGAGAAGCTACCCCAAATTTCACAGATTTTTCTTCCCTGATGTCAAAACCGATAGGACTTATCGACATACTGGAGAATATTGATAAAGCCAAACAAGATAAAAAAATAGAAGGCATTTACCTTGATCTTACCAACATCCAAACCGGTATGGCTTCCCTGCAGGAAATACGTAATGCCCTGAAGGATTTTAAAGAAAGTGGAAAATTCGTTATCAGCTATGCCGAGAATTACACCCAAAAGTCTTATTACCTGGCCAGCGTGGCCGACAGCGTGCTACTCCATCCGGAAGGCAATTTTGGATTTAAAGGGATAAATGCCGAAATCATGTTTTACAAAAACCTGTTGGACAAAATTGATGTCGAAGTCCAGGTTATACGCCACGGTAACTTCAAAAGCGCCGTCGAACCATTTGTGATGGATCATATGAGTGAGGCCAATCGTGAACAGACCTCAACATTTATCAATTCGATGTGGGGAGAGGTAGTGTCTGCCATTTCGGAAAGCCGCGGAATATCTGCAAAAGAATTAAACAATCTGGCCGACAAGCTGAAGGTCACAAAGGCCGACGAAGCCCTTAAGCATGATTTTGTGGATGACCTCCTATACAAAGACGAAGTCTATAGCTACTATAAAGAAAGGCTTAACAAGGATAAGACCGAGGACCTCTCTTTTGTCAGCCTTAAAAAATATCAGGATGCTATTGTAGAAGAATTACGGGAGACGGTTCCCAAGCATAAAATTGCTGTGATATTTGCCCAGGGGCCCATACAATCGGGCGAAGGCGATAGCCGCATGTCTATCGGTTCCGGGAAAATGTCGCGCCAAATCCGCAAAGTCCGTAAAGATTCCACTATTGATGCAGTGGTTTTACGCGTCACCTCCCCCGGAGGAAGCGCCCTGGCAAGCGATGTTATCTGGCGTGAAACTATACTGACAGCCGATAAAAAACCATTTATAGTTTCTATGGGTGATGTGGCTGCCTCGGGAGGTTATTATATCTCCTGCGGGGCTGATTCCATATTCGCGAGTCCTACAACGCTGACCGGGTCGATAGGGGTTTTTGGTATCATTCCAAATATGCAGGGGCTCCTCAACGAAAAACTGGGGATCACTTTTGATAATGTAAAAACCAATGAAAACGCCGGCTATATATCGGTCAACAGACCGCTCACCGATTATGAGCGAAAAGTTCTTAAAGACAATGTGGAAGACACCTACAACACCTTCACACAAAAAGTAGCTAAAGGAAGAGACATGAGCGTTGAAAATGTGGACGATGTAGGCCAGGGACGCGTCTGGAGCGGCGTTGATGCTAAAAAGAATGGGCTCGTGGATCAGTATGGAGGACTTATGGCTGCTATTAAAGCCGCTGCTGAGAAAGCCGGTGTTGAAGATGATTACAGGTTAATCAAATATCCCGAAAAGAAACAACCCCTGGAAGCCTTTATTGATGAACTGACGGGACGTAAAAAATCAATGGCCATTGAAAAAGAACTGGGACCTTTCTATTCCTATTACAAATATCTTAAAGCGATTTACCAAATGGAAGGCCCACAGGCCCGGCTTCCTTATGAAATAAATATCTATTAGCAGCAAAAAGCTAATCGCTGCCGGTGCAGGTTTTAAAAGACTTGTACCGGTTTTTTATGTCATGAAATCAATAACCAGCTAAGGATATGAATCGACTCTCATTTGACAAGAAAAAACTGCGCCAACGAATAAAAGAACAAAAAAAGCGAATCACTTTTGAGGATAAACAAAAACGTTCTGCCATTATCATGGAAAAACTAGAGCAGGATGAAAACTTTCAAAAGGCTCACACGATTATGTGCTACTGGTCCATGAAGGATGAGGTTCATACCCATGATTTTATCAGAAAATGGCATCCTTCAAAGCGTATCATCCTTCCTTCCGTAAAAGGCGAAGAACTGGAACTTAAAGTTTATGAAGGACCTGACAGCATGAAGGAGGGTGAGAAATTCGCTATCCTGGAACCTACAGGAGCAAGCTTTACCGAGTTGTCAGAATTTGATTTGGCTATTATTCCGGGTGTTGCATTTGATAAAAACCATAACCGTATGGGCCGCGGGAAAGCTTATTATGATAAACTGCTTCAAAGTATCTCCTGCCCAAAGTACGGTATTTGTTTTGATTTTCAGTTCATGGATGAAATCCCTGTGGATAATCACGATATCAAAATGGACCGTATTATCACCGACAAGATATCCTGAAATTATTCTTCAAAACCTTCCAGGCGATCCAGCTTACGCTGTAGCTTTTCGCTGGCAGAAGCATCATATTTATAATCAATCGCTGCTCCCTCCCATTCGCCATACATGGCATTAGGGAGCACAATAAATCGCTTTCCAAAAGCTTCTCTCAGCGAATCGGTTTTGGCATAGCGGCCGGCTACGGATTTTCCTTCAAAAACTTCAGAAAAATCGTTCAGATTGTCCCCTATTAGCATTATGATTTTATACTCATCGGCAATCCTTTGTCGACGCTTCTCTTTTCCGGAAGTAACCGTTTTCAAAAACAAGTGATCATCGGTAACTTGTGGAAACCCCACATCTTTTAAATTGGCTTTAGTGTGTTTTCTGAGAGAATCATGACGATTTGAAACATAAAATATGGCCAATCCCTTTTTATCTGCATAATTGAGAAATTCCAAAGCTCCGGGGATAGCATTGGCCTGCTCTTTTTTGATCCATTCCGCCCAATAGGCCGAATAACTTGCATTTTTCTTTATAAGGTGAGCCTGAAAAGGGCTGTTATCCAGAATTGTTTCATCGATATCCAATACCACCGCCTGCTTTTGTGTAAGGCCTGCCCGGCGCATGTGACGATCCACCTGCAGTTTAGCCACATTAAAAGCCTGGTAGGCTAAAGCTCTCATTTCGGATGCTGTTTGATGATATAACGTAGCCTGCAATAATGGTAGGTTTTTGTCGGAATTATCATCAGTTGCCTGATTCTCGGTTATAATATCCTGAGATTTACAGGAACTCAACAGCAACAATATCAGGAAAGGAAATAAAACTCTTTTCATAATCCCTCTGTTTGTTTTGTCTCTTTTTGCCATTCAACGATTTTGTGCTGATAAGCAGCAATGGTGGCAGAAGAAACTGTTTCCTGGATATCACTTTTTCCGGACCATCCATTGCCCTGATTAACATATTCCGTCTCCAGCATTTTTTTCAATTGCTGAATCGTAAAACCCGAATTGTTCTGTCTTTGTCGGTCTACATAATCGCAAACCCATTGGAATACCTCTTCGTATTTTCGCTCTATTGTTCTATCTGCCATAACCCTTTTTCTTCTTGTAACAGCTTATTCTCATTATTTGTTGCAAAAAAAGAGGCACCTCGTTAAAAGATGCCTCCATTTTATTGTTCTATAAATATTGCTATTGATTCTGATCCTTTTGCGAATAGTCTCTTTCGGCCATACGCTTGTAATTGTTATATCGCCACCTGGCATCCTCCTCTGCTTGCTTAAAGAGTACGCGGGCTTCTTCGGGGAAGCCTTTCTTCAAGGCTGTGTAACGCACCTCTCCAGCAAGGAAATCCTGGAATTTCGACCAATCCGGCTCTTTCGAGTCAAGCACAAAGGGATTTTTACCTTCAGCCTCTCTCAAGGGATCGTAGCGATAATTCTGCCAATAGCCTGCTTCAACGGCTCTCTTCTCTTCCGTTTGGGTCTGGTCCATTCCCGCTCTGATTCCGTGAGCAATACACGGCGAATAAGCAATAATCATTGAAGGGCCGGGATAAGCCTCAGCTTCCTTCATAGCTTTGAAGAACTGCGAATTGCTAGCTCCCATAGCCACCTGAGCCACATATACGTACCCATAGCTCATAGCCATCACTCCAAGGTCCTTCTTACGGATTTTCTTCCCGGAGGCAGCAAATTTAGCAACAGCTCCCACCGGTGTAGCCTTTGAGGACTGACCGCCAGTATTTGAATAAACTTCCGTATCAAGAACAAGCACATTTACATCCTCTCCGGAAGCTAACACATGGTCCAGGCCACCATAACCAATGTCGTAGGCCCATCCGTCACCACCGATAATCCAATTGGATTTTTTCACCAGATACTGACGTAATGCCAGGATATCTTTAGCAAAAGGCTTATCGCTGTTTTGTATGACTTCCAGTACTTTCGCTGAAGCTTCCACGGATTTTTGTGCGTCTTCCTTACCATCGAGCCACTCCTGGAAGGCTGCTTTCTGGTCTTCAGTAGCGCCATTTTCAATTGCCTTACGCATCATGCCGGCAATGCGGGCACGCTGGTTATTGACGGCTAAAGCCATTCCATAGCCATACTCAGCATTATCTTCGAACAAGGAGTTTGCCCACGCCGGTCCGTGACCGCTTTCATTATTGACGCAATAAGGTGTTGAGGGTGCCGAGCCGCCCCAAATGGAGGAACATCCTGTGGCATTAGCTATCATCATACGCTCCCCAAACAATTGTGTAATCGCCTTAACGTAAGGTGTTTCACCACATCCGGCACAAGCACCTGAAAACTCAAACAACGGTTGAGCAAACTGCGAATTCTTCACGGTTTTGTCTTTCGGTACCACATTTTCCTTGTAGGTGACATTATTGGTGAAATAGTCCCACAGCTTAATTTCTTCCTGCTGGTCATCCAAAGGCTTCATAACCAAAGCTTTTTCTTTGGTGGGACATGCATCGACACAATTGCCACAGCCGGTACAATCAAGAGGGCTCACCTGAATCTTATATTGCAAGCCTTCTAATCCTTTACCTTTTGCTTTAAGGGTAGGAGTGCCTTCCGGCAAGCCGGCCATCTCCTCTTCGTTCAACAACCACGGCTGAATTGAAGCGTGGGGGCAGACGAAAGCACAGATATTACACTGGATACAAAGATCAGGTTGCCATTCCGGAACTTCCACAGCAATTCCCCGCTTTTCATATTTTGTGGTTCCCTGAGGGAATGAACCGTCTTCTCTTCCAACAAAGGCACTCACCGGCAGGTCATCCCCTTGCTGAGCATTCATAGGCATTACCACATTTTTGACAAATTCAGGTACATCGGCTTCTATGGTATCATCTTCGGGTTGCAGCTTCGACCATTCAGCCGGAATCTCCACTTTATGAACATTTTCACCACCTTTATCAACGGCAGCATAGTTCATATTAACAATGTCTTCCCCTTTACGTCCGAAGGTTTTCTTAATGGCTTTTTTCATCTCATCAACAGCCTGCTCATAGGGAATCACCTCGGCAATTTTAAAGAATGCGGCCTGCATGATGGTGTTGGTACGGCCACCCAATCCGATTTCTCCGGCAATTTTGGTGGCATTGATAATGTAGAAATTAATATCGTTATCTGCGATGTATTTCTTCATCGAGTTGGGCATGTGCTTCTTGGTCTCTTCCTCATCCCAGATACTGTTCAGCAAGAAAGTTCCCCCTTTCTTCAAGCCCCGCAGCATTTCGTATTTGCCTAAATACGCCGGCACGTGACATGCCACAAAATCAGGGTTGTTCACTAAATAGGGGGCCCCTATCGGATAATCGCCAAATCGCAAATGCGAGATAGTTACTCCTCCTGATTTTTTGGAGTCATAGGAGAAGTAAGCCTGAGCAAATTTGTCGGTATTTTCGCCTATAATTTTGATAGAATTCTTGTTAGCCCCGACAGTACCATCAGAACCAATTCCCCAGAATTTTCCTTCGAAAGTTCCTTCCGGGACGACTGATATATCTTCCCCAACGGGTAAAGAAAGATAAGTTACATCATCCTCAATGCCAATGGTGAAGTTATTCTTAGGTTCGTTTCTTCTGAGATTATCAAATACGGCAACAATCTGCGCCGGGGTAGTATCTTTCGAAGACAGACCATAACGACCCCCCACAATAAGGGGGCGATCTTCCTTATCGTAATAGATATTTCTCACATCCTGATAAAGGGGTTCGCCGCCAGCTCCGGGCTCTTTAGTTCTATCCAGCACAGCAATTCGTTTCACGGTATCGGGCATTGTGTTAAGGAAATGCTTAGCAGAAAACGGGCGATACAGATGAACGGCTATCATGCCTACTTTTTCCCCTTGCTTTACTTTATGCTCTACCACTTCTTTAATGGTTTCGGTTGCCGAACCCATAGCGATAACCACTTCTTCCGCTTCGGGATGACCGTGATAGTTGAACAAGTGATATTCCCGGCCGCAAAGCCTGGACAATTCCTGCAGGTATTCTTCAACCACATCGGGCACCGTATCATAAAATTTGTTAGCCACCTCCCGGGTCTGGAAATAAATATCCGGATTCTGGGCTGTTCCGCGGGTTACCGGATGTTCCGGGTTCAAGGCATTATCACGGAATTTCTGCACCGCATCTTTGTCGAGCAGGTGCTCTATATCTTCTTTATCGAAATACTCCGCTTTTTGGATTTCATGAGAGGAGCGAAAACCATCGAAAAAGTGTAAGAAAGGGATTCGGGTTTTTATAGAAGCCAGGTGAGCAGCTCCTGCAATATCGAGTATCTCCTGAACGCCGCTGGTTGCAAGCATTCCAAAACCAGTCATACGGGTACTCATCACATCGGAGTGATCCCCGAAAATCGAAAGCGCCTGAGCAGCAACACTACGGGCACTTACATGAAAAACACCCGGTAATAGCTCACCGGAAATTTTATACATATTGGGAATCATTAACAACAATCCTTGCGAAGCCGTAAAGGTGCTTGTAAGGGCTCCGCCCTGCAGTGCCCCGTGAACAGCACCGGAGGCACCGCCTTCCGATTGTAATTCTGAAACTTCCACGGTTTCCCCAAAAATATTGGTCTTACCGCTGGAGGCCCATTCATCTATATATTCCGCCATTGTGGAAGAGGGCGTAATGGGATAAATAGCGGCCACTTCGCTAAACATATATGCCACATGTGACGCAGCGTAATTTCCGTCGCAAGTGATAAACTTCTTTTGTTTTGTCATAATATTTAAAATTTAGATAAACCTTACTAGCAGGTTCTTATCTTGTTATCAATTTCACTGCGAAGTTAAAAAATAAAAAAGTCGATTTTTTTATAAATAGCGCTATACCGGTAATTTATATCGATTTTAGATTGTTTGCAATCGTTTGAATTATATCTTTTGAACGTAAGAAGGAGCTATTTTAAAGCCTGTAAAGGCAGCAATGACATACCCTTTTATCTTATAATCCATTGACAAAAAGACAAAAGTGATTATATTCATACCGCTTGATTACATAGATCTATCAAATTCTTGATTGTGTGTAAAAAATAATTCTCTCCCCTACTTTGAGATAACGTTGAGGGTGCTTACATTTGTTATGGGATTTTAAATCAAACAAACCAATGAAAAAAAACCACCAAACGAATCTTGTATTCTTCATCACCCTGAGCCTGGCTATAATATCCTTTTATAGTTGCACCAAAGATATACAACCTCCGGAGGCCAGTTTTCAAGCCCCTCAACAAGTGAATGTAGGTGAGCAAGTGGAATTTAATGCTGAAGAAAGCAAACCCGGAACATGCAATAATTGTGAAATTATCAGGTACTATTGGGACTGGGAGGATGACGGCAAATGGGATAAGACCTCGGATACATCATTAGTCTCCTACACTTTTAATGAAGCAAAAATCTATACTGTGGTCTTGCAGGTTCGCAACAACCAGGGAGAAGCCAGTAAGTACACCCAAAAAATTGAGGTGCAGCAGGGAGAAGGCACTAACGAACCGCCGGATGAGCCAACCTTAGTAATGCCTGAAAAAGGAGCCACCGGTGTTTCTTTAACCCCAACCTTAGAATGGTCAGGATCAGATCCCGATGGCGATCCATTGGTCTACAACATCTATCTCGGAATAAATTCATCCCCGGAAATGATAGAATCTGATTATAACGGGATTGTCTACAACATTTCGGATACTTTGGAGGAAAACACGCCCTATTACTGGAGGGTAGAGGCCAAAGATGAAATGGGAGAAGTGACCGAAAGCGAAAAATGGACATTTACAACAGAAGGCTCGGGCCCTGGCGCCAACCGCCCTCCTAACCCACCCACATCGCCCTATCCCGAATCCGGCGACGATAACCGCCCGCTAAACCAAATCCTGAAATGGGAAGCGAATGATCCAAACGGAGATGAGTTAACTTACGATATCTATATGGAAGCCTTAGAGCAGGCACCTGCTGAAAAACCGGACCTGCTGAAATCGGATCATCCCTCCAATTCGATAAACCCTACAAATTATAGAAATATTCAATCCAATACAACTTATTACTGGCTGGTTATAGCCAAAGACGGCGAATACAGATCAGACAGTACGCTATGGCATTTTACAACAGGCACTAATGATACGATTTGCCCTTCTGAAATACCCTATAACGACACCACCATTCAAACTCAAAAAATCGGCACGCAATGCTGGATGGCAGAAAACCTCAACCATGGGCAGTTACTGGAACCCCAGGAAAATTCATCAGACAACAACACCACGGAAAAATATTGCTACAATACCAATGAAAATAATTGCGAGGAGTATGGTGGACTTTATAAATGGGATGAAGTAATGGGGTATTCAAATAATGAAGAAATTACAGGAATTTGTCCCGAAGGTTGGCATATTCCTTCGGAAGAAGAATGGCATCAACTGGTTGAGCATCTCGGGGGCAGCTTTGAAGCCGGAAAAAAACTTAAAGCAGGGGGAACATCTGGTTTTGAAGGTCTCATGAATGGCAGGATGGATGAGAACAATGCTTTTAAACATCTTGGTGATAAAGGATTTTTTTGGTCTTCCACAAGTACAGACAATGGGAAGGCGCTACAAATAAAACTTCACAACGACTACGACGGAGTTTACTTCGACTTCAAAAGCAAAGGCAGGGCTAATGCGGTGCGGTGTATCAAAGACTAATTCAAAATTTCAATCCGGAGTATGAAGATAATGGGTAACCCCTTAATTCTCGCGCTTGGTGTTTTTTTGTTATTCATTCCCAAAACGGAAGGTCAAAAGCAAAAGACCCTTCAAAAAAACCACCATTTCACTCTAAAGGTTAACAATTATGATGATTCTGCAATCTATTGGGCAAATACTTATGGTGATAAAGCAACCATCCTGGACACAATCCACCGGAATCAAAACGGTGTTTTTAAATATAATATCCCCTATGGCACACCCACCGGTGTTTACCGGGTTATAATAAACAAACAGGAAAATAAGTCGATTGATGTAGTTTATAACCGGGAGAATATTGAATTAAAAACCCATCACGATCAAATACTGGAACGGCTCAGCATTTCAAAATCACTGGAGACACAACTTTTTCACCGCTATCAAAGAGCCAAAAGTTACATCCGTTACAAAGAAAAACAAATAAGGAAACTACTGGAGCAATACCCCCGGAATGATCCATTTTACTCTGATCTGGAGAAAAAATACGTCCTCCTGCAAAAAGAGCATTATGATTCTGCTAAAAATATCAGGAACGCTTATCCAAACACCTATGTGTCTAAGCTTGTGGATGTAAGCATTCTCCCCTTCGACACGTCCATTCAGACCCGAAGCCAATGGCTGCGATATAAAAAAAACCACTTTTTTGATAATGCCGGGCTGATGGATGAAAGCCTTATACGAAGCCCGGCAATTCCGAATAAAATTCTGGATTTCCTGAGCCTATACCGCAAGCCATCATACACAAAGGAAAGACAAGAGCAGGCTTTCAAAAAAGCTGTAGACACTCTTATGAAATATACGCGCGGTAATGCGGAGATTTTTGATTTTACTGTTAACTTCCTGATCGAAGGGTTCAGAAGATTTGAATTTAACCAACTGATAGATCACATTGCCCGGAAAACAGAAGCGGCATTAAAATGCATCAATGAGGAGCGCCGGGAGGAAATGCAAGAGAAAATCAATCGCATTCAAACAACTACGCCCGGAGCAAAGGCCCCGCCCATAAAATTGCCCAACCTGGAAAACGACACTGTAAGACTGAGCAGTGTCAGGCAGCCGTTTACTCTGGTTGTTTTTTGGGCAAGCTGGTGTCCGCATTGTATGAACATGCTTCCTGAATTGCAGCATTTTTATAAAAAACATAAGGATAGCCTGGCGGTTTACGCCGTTTCAATTGATAAAGACCGGGAAAAATGGCAGCAGGAGGCTCAAAAATATCCCTGGATACATGTATCGCAACTGGAAGGATGGCAAAGCAAGCCGGTGGAAGACTATTCCGTTTATGGCACTCCCTCTTTCTTCCTGCTGGACAAGAAGAAAAAAATTATCAAACGTGAAGGTTCCCTGGAAGCTATTAGAACCCACTTCACTAAAAAAACGCAGGATTGATGTAGCTAACAATCCTGCGCATAAGTTTCCTGGAAAGCCAAAAAGCTATTTCAATTTCTCTGTAAACTCTTCCTCAATTCGCTTATGAATAGCGTCGCAGCCATATTCAAACATTCTGTTTTGATTATCCTCTTCCGTTTGTACCATTCGCAAGGGACTGGGCTCGTAATCGGCTAATAATGAGAAAGCTTCATCACGTGCTTCTTTTTCATCTCTGACGCCGTTCACCCCGAAAGCATCCATCAATGCAATCGCCTGTTGCACGTTGTCCTTTTCAATAGCAGGCTTCTTCATCCGCTCAAAAGTTCGAATATGTTGCTGGGTATTGGTAAAACTACCGCCGGTTTCCAGGTGAATGGATGCAGGTAATACCAGGTCGGCTTTTTGAGCTGTTTCAGTCATAAAATAATCCTGTACTACCATAAAATCTGTGCTGTCAAGGAGTGCCCCGGCCTTATGGCTATCAACGGCACAACCAACCGGGTCTTCCCCAAAAATGAAAAGATTCTTCACCTCCTTTTTCTCCAGCTTTTCAAGCATATCCGAACTATTAGAAGGCAATTCACTAACAGACCATTTCTCTTTCATCCTGGAGACCATATTCTCGTCATGGACAGAGACATTTCCGACAGAAGAGGAGCTATTTACACCCATATCAAAAAGCCCGTGGGAATTGTTTTTCTCCTTGAGGCTGATTATCCCACTAGCCGTTTTGCCCAGCTTCCCGGTGATCATTGCCAGATTCCGCAGTTCAATCGCAGTATTTGCTGACACCTGCTTCTCTGAGAAGATCAATACGGTATTCTGACTTTCATTGAAAGTTCTGGCAAAATCAGCAAAATGGTCCATGCAGCAGGGTTTTCCTTTCATATACAGAGTATCAAAGTCCTGACCCAATAGATTTTGTTTATACTCTTCGAAGTCTCCCACCTTATCTCTGATAAACATTCCATTCTCCATCCCGCTGCTCAGTATGTAATGATTCAGCGCTTTGGTCAAATAATAGTATGAACCCACTTCAAATACCCGGTCTGCTTTTTTATGCATCGGGCCCTCCTTCTTGTTGGTAACATACTCCACCTTCGCTCCTTTTTTACGGGCTTCGTTCACCATATAACCCATCACCGGATGGTCTTTCGCCAAATCGGTTCCAAAAACCACTATTTTCTTAGCCTGATCTAATTGATCGAAAGGCACGTTATCTTTTGAAATACCGGCGTAGCCCTCTCCTCTACCCAGGTAATGGAAGCTACTGATATTGTTGGTTTTCAGGGCAGCCCTGGTGAATTTTTGCCAGAGATACATCTCCTCGTTTGTCAGGCGTGCGCCTGCAAATACCGCATTTTCGCTGCTTTCTACTTTCTTAATTTTTTGTTGTATCCTGTCAAAAGCTTCTTCAAAAGATATGGTTTTCCATCCCTCTTGAGTTTTAAGCATCGGCCTGGTGAGTCTGTCGGTTGCATTCAGGTATTTATACCCAAACTTCGCCTGCGGACTTATAAATTCCCCTGTATTCAGCGGGCCGGTAGTGCTTTCAGCACCATAGAAAAAATTGTTTCGATGACGTAATTGAATATCAAAGCCTTCGGAACCATAAATATCCGGTGTTTTTATTCTTTCGGTTTTCACCGGACCGGGTTTGAAAACCACATTTTCCGTAATCGCTCCTGTGGGGCAGGCTTCAATACACATGCCGCAACTCTCACAATTTGTCTCCTGAAGGGAATCGCCCATGGCAGGAGCCACATAAGTTTTAAATCCCCGGTTCACAAATCCCAGGGCATCCGCCCCTACCACTTCGTTACACATCCTTATGCAGCGGGCACAAAGGATGCACTTGTTATTATCTATTTCAATGTAGGGATGCCGAAAGTCTACACTATGCTCGGAATATTCTCCGTCAAAATGTTTTTGTTCCGCCCCGTATTCCATAGCATACTTTTTGAGCTCGCAATCATAATATTCTATGCAGCCGCATTCCAGGCACCGCTGGGCTTCGTGGCGGGCCACATTCTCATCCCTGTACCCAAGCTCTACCTCCTTAAAATTCAACCGCTTATCTTCCGGGAGGGTGGGCATTTCTTCCCGCTCTTGTTTGGGATAATGGCCCATAAACTCTTCTTTTTTCTGCTCTCTAAAGTTCTCTTTGCGGCTAAGGAATTCTTTTTGGGGTGGATCAATGGTTTGAGCCCCATTCAAGTACTGCTCTACGCTATGGGAAGCCACCTGGGCCTGGGCTATCGCTTCGATAATCGTTGCGGGTCCCGTCACCCCGTCACCCGCGGCAAAAACAGACGAAATACCGGTTTGCAGCGTTTTAGGATCGGCATCGATGTCGCCCCACCGATTCAGCTCCAGCTGTCCCTTTTCCGCTCCATTGTTAATATCATCGATAAAATTCACATCTGTCTTCTGGCCAATGGCTGCCAGGATATAATCCACCTCCAGCTCGAATTCCGACCCCTCGATAGGTATGGGGCGGCGCCTTCCTGATTTATCCGGTTCTCCCAACTGCATCTTCAGCAAGGTCACTGACTTAAGCCGTCCATTTTCATCCTTATTAACTTTTTTAGGATTGGTAAGCAGCATGTATTCCACCCCTTCGAGTTTAGATTCATGGATTTCGATAGGGTTGGCA
This sequence comes from Bacteroidales bacterium, assembly GCA_021738485.1. Lineage (GTDB taxonomy): Bacteria > Bacteroidota > Bacteroidia > Bacteroidales > JAIPAH01 > JAIPAH01. The sequence goes on from JAIPBX010000004.1 coordinate 34,717, forward strand.
GGCATCTGTTCTTCCGAGCGGCGATAAATCACGTATACATTGTCGGCATTGCAGCGTTTGGCCGTGCGGCAACAATCCATGGCGGTGTTTCCTCCTCCCACCACGGCCACGGTTTTACCCGTGAAATCGTGCTTCTGGCCTGTCATCTCCATATTACGAAGGAAGTCTATTCCTGAAACAACGTTCTCGGCGTCTTCTCCTTCGCAGCCAAGCAAAGTTCCTTTCTGGGATCCTATGGTCAGGATGGTAGCATCGTATGCATTTTTCAAATCCGAATAATTCACATTGCTGCCCAGTTTTTTATTGGTATAAAGATTCACCCCCAAATCCGTAATATTTTTTATTTCCTCATCAAGAATATCATTCGGCAGACGATATTCAGGGATACCATAGCGCAACCATCCTCCTGCCAACGGAGCTGCCTCGTAGATATCGGCCTGGTGTCCTTGTATCTGTAAAAAATGCGCGGCTGAAAGACCTCCCGGTCCTCCGCCTATTACCGCTACTTTCTTGCCTGTCGAAGGCTTTACTTCAGGAACATACTTGTTTTCCGACTGTAAATCATAATCAGCCGCAAAACGTTTCAGATAATCGATTCCTACGGGAGCGCTCTCATCCAGTAAATTTCTGCGGCACTCATCTTCACAGGGTCTGACACATACGCGGCCGCAAATCGCGGGCAATGGATTGGTGTCTTTGATTATTTTTACGGCCTCGCTGTACTGGCCTTTGTCGATGAGGGAGATGTAGGCCTGCACATCCACTCCTGCGGGGCAGGTTTGCCTGCAGGGAGCCGCACAATCGGCATAATGATCACTCAGCATTAATTCCAGGGCCATGCGCCGCGATTTCCTGATACCCTCATTGGTCGTTTCGACCTCCATACCTTCCGCGATTTGGGTTGAACAGGCAGGCTGGTGTCCCTTTCCGTTTTTCAAATCAACAACACAAAGGAAACAGGATGTATAAGGTTCGAGACGCGGATCATTACACAATGTCGGGATATTGATTCCATTTCTTTCTGCAAGCTGCAAAATGGTTTCTCCTTTATATCCGATTACTCTTTTGCCGTTTAAGATGACGTTTAAACGATCTGCCATGATATTCTTGGTTTATTATTTACACATTTATTTAAGAAACGATAACTGCATCAAAATTGCACCTGTTAAAACAGTCGCCGCATTTACTGCAAAGCTCCTGGTCAATGACATGCACCTGTTTTTTCTCTCCGGTTATAGCACCTGTGGGACATTTTCGGGCACACACCATGCAACCCGTACATTTCTCCGGGTCTATCGTATAGGTCAGCAGCGGTTTACAAACCTTTGCCGGACATTTCCTGTCGCGAATATGGGCCTCGTATTCATCCCTGAAATACTTAATTGTTGTAAGCACAGGGTTGGGCGCGGTTTGTCCCAAACCGCAGAGAGAGTTATCTTTAATCTGTACCGAGAGGTCTTCCAGCTCTTCAATATCTCCTTCTTTGCCCTCTCCATTGGTGATGCGTTCGAGGATTTCCAGCATTCTTTTGGTTCCCATGCGGCAGAAGGTGCATTTCCCGCAGCTTTCTTCCTGGGTAAAATTGAGGAAGAATTTAGCTACATCAACCATACAGGTTGTTTCATCCATCACCACCATACCTCCGGAGCCCATAATAGCGCCGGTAGCATTCACCGAATCGTAATCCACCAATGTATCAGCTAAATAATTGGGGATGCATCCTCCTGAAGGGCCGCCCATTTGCACGGCTTTGAATTCTTTTCCACCGATAATTCCTCCGCCCAGCTCAAAGATGATATCCTGGATACTCATACCCATAGGCACTTCCACAAGCCCTGAGTGATTGACCTTCCCCGCTAAGGCGAAAACTTTTGTGCCTTTACTTTTTTCGCTTCCATACCTTGAAAATTCGGAAGCTCCTTTGTGTATGATATAAGGCACATTAGCATAGGTTTCCACATTATTGATATTGGTAGGTTTATTCCACAACCCCAATTCTGCGGGGAAAGGAGGTCGTTTTCTGGGCATGCCGCGTTTTCCCTCGACAGATGCGATTAGGGCAGTCTCTTCTCCGCATACAAAAGCCCCGGCTCCTTCTTTAACAATAATATCAAAATCAAACCCTTGTATACCGCCGGCATTTTCTCCCAAATAGCCTCGCTCGCGGGCTTGTGTGATAGCCAGGTTTAATCTTTTGACAGCCAGGGGATATTCAGCCCGGCAATAAATTACTCCCTGCGAAGCACCTATGGCATACCCTCCGATTACCATTCCTTCCAGTACGGCATGGGGGTCGCCTTCCAGCAGGGAACGATCCATAAAAGCTCCCGGGTCGCCTTCATCGGCATTGCAGATAATATATTTTTCTTCGGAGGTATAATTGTAGGCAAAGCGCCATTTTTTTCCTGTGGGGAAACCTCCTCCTCCCCGGCCTCTTATACCGGATTCCAGTACTTCATTGATAATCTGTTCCCGGGGAGTTTTTTCTTTAGCAATTTTATGCAAAGCCGCATAGCCCTCGCCGGCAATATATTCGTCGATAGATTCGGGATCGATATGTCCGCAATGGCGGAGAGCGATCTTGACCTGCCCTTCCAGAAACTCCTGATCTTTTCCGGTATCAAATAAATCGGATTTGACTACATAATCTTTAACGGGCTCACCGCTTCCGATATGTTTATCCAATATATCTACGGCCCTGTCTTCATCGACATCACCGTAAAGGTAAGAGCCCGAGCTATCAATAATTTCAACTAAAGGTTCCCGATAACACATCCCCACACAGCTTGTTTGTTTGAGTTCAAAGTCCAGATTTTCGGCCCCTTTTAGCTCTTGTATCTTTTGGTAAGTTTTATTTGCACCGGCAGCAATGCCGCAACTACCTAAACCTACTATTACTTTTGTATCATTCATAATTGATGTTTTTCCTGACTATGAATTGCTTTGTTTTTCCCGGATTCTGATATTCTTGATTACCTTGACGGCTTTATTACGTGTAAGCTTTCCGTAGGTTTCTTCCCCAATCATCATGACAGGTGCCAGAGAGCAACAGCCCAGGCATGCCACTGACTCCAGGGTAAAAATCCGGTCTTCGGTCGTCTCCCCGTCTTTTACCTTCAGCGAATCCTCCAGGGCATCGGTTATATCTTCCGCTCCCTGAACATGGCAGGCGGTACCGTGGCAAACTTTGATAATATTTTTGCCTACCGGGCTCAACCTGAATTGGGCATAAAATGTGGCTACGCCGAACAGATGACTCTTTTCAAGGCCTGTCTCCCGCGATATTTTTTCAAAAGCTTCCCGGGGGATATAACCCAATCGTTGCTGAGCTCCCTGTAAAAGAGGAATTACATTACCTTTTTTTTCTTTGTACTTTTCGATAAGCGGGTCAAGTACACTTAAATCAAGATCTTCCGTTGCTTGTTCAACCGCCTCTTGTTCCGGTAAGGGTATTCTTTGGATTCGCATGATCAATTAATAATTTTATCTAAAAAAAATACATCTTTTACGTTTGATAAAATTATTAATTGTTGAGATGTTCACAATTTTTTTTCCCTGATTCACAAAAATTTGTATGCAATCTAAATAAATTATCTTTTCTAATATCCTGTATACGATAAGATTATATAAAGACTCTTGTCAAGAATAAAGCGTAGCAAAAAAATGTATGGCCTGCTGGATACCAATACCTTAAGGGTTACACGCATGTTCAATGCGTGAAACTTGCAAAAAAGTCTATCGGGCGAAAACCGACCTTATTGTTAGAGCGGATCGGCCCTCACCTTATATTCCATCTCCGCTTTGATAGTTACATCCTGAGCAAATGCTTCACGGGTGACAGCCTCAAACCTCAGGTCATAGGTATCTCCTTTCACGTAAGGACTTAAGTCCTTATCATTGTATGTTTCCATATCTATGCTCGTGGCCTCTTCCGGGATATCATCCTTAAAAGCAATTTCCGTTTCCTCCACTTGCTCAGTGGAGATATAAATGTGCAGCGATTTCAAAAAACTGAAAGTAAAATCGTCCGGCGATTGGATAGTCAGCGTCATTTGATTAAGGTTTATCTCCTTCACAAGGTCTGAAGCTGTATTATTATTTTCAAATTTCTGAGATGAATTGGTGGTGACATCAGGAGTAGGAACAGTAAAAGGCACATCTGACCCATATTGATTCTCGATAGTGAAAGTAGTCTGATTATTAAAAGTAAAAGTAAGCAAGTCGTCAACCTTGTCGCAAGATACCGCATTCAAGGTCAATGCCGCAATCACTATTAATTTATAAACTGTATTCATATTCTAAAAATTTTAAAAATGTATAATTGCAAAACGATTTCTGCCATCCATCTTAATTCCTAATGGCTCCTCTAACCTAACATGTTTAAAGTAATAAAGTTGTTCAAAAACTTCCAGACTTTCAAGCTTTTTCCAATCTATATAACAATTGGAATTATCGGAAAGAATGGAGAAATACCCCACATTCATACTGGTCACATTATGAAAAAAGTGTGATCCTGAGGAAGCATCCAATGGAAACCCTTTAAGGCCGGTTTCGACAATCACTTTCGCATTTGATATCTGGGGCCAGTTGACGGGGATTCCTATCCAGCGATCTCGTGTTCCCCATCGTCCCGGGCCTATCAACACGTATTTCCTGTTCTCCTTTTTCATCTTCTCGTTAATCTGATCTATTTCCTCAGCCATTTCCGGGGTTTTGGACTTATCAAAGCGTCCGCGGTCTATAAAAACCACGTCTGTAATACCTTCAACCACGCCATTACCCATAATTCTTTCTGAATAAAGCAGGCGCTTTTCTTTCGGAATTTCATCAAGGTCAATCTTATAATGCTGCATTTTTCCGATAAGAGGTTTGATTTGAAGCAGGTAAAAAGAGGCTTTCCAGTCTTTATCTCTGTTCAAATCTACAGCAAACTCAATTTCCACCGGCGATCCCATCGCTTCTTCCACCACATCCAGAACGACTTCAAGGGTTTTGGCCAAGGGGATGTAGCGGTACTTAAGTATATCGGCAAAATTAATAATGCGGGGGCCGTATTTGCTAACTCCGGGATGAAGGGTTTCCGTTGCCAAATCATACACGGAAGCCGTATGCTTGAGGACACCATGTTTCTCCGCCATATCCAGATCCAGCCTTGCCAGGCTGGCTTCGTCACCCTGTTTTAAGTCAAACTCATCTTTGGAAAGATCCAGGGCCCAAAAATGAGTCTGAGAATTTTTTACCAGGTCTTTTGTGGAATTGATTTCGGCATCAGGGTATTTGGGACAAAAACGATAGGCTTTTTCGCCTTCCACCACATGTTTCCCCAGTCCGATAGCGGCCACCACAAATCCATCATCGGGTTGCATGTGTGATATGGGATAATAGTTATAAGATTGAGCTACTCCGCTGATATGAGGGTAATAGTAATTATCATACTGATTACCGACAACTTCCTGAATAACCACAGCCATCTTTTCTTCTTCAATCTTATAATCAATAGCATGAATATAACTCCGGGCGGTTTTGGAATATACAGAAGCGTAAACGAGCTTGATGGCATCGCAAAGCTGTTGCAGCCGCACCCTGAAGTTTTTATGATTATTGGGCAGGATAAACGTATCAAATATGCCGGCAAAAGGCTGCGTAAGCGAGTCTTCAAACAACCCCGAGGACCTGACGGCAAGCGGCTTATCGATTTTGCGAAGCAAGGCTTTCAGGCGCTTTATCAAACGATCCGTCAACCTGGATTTCAGGAACACCTCTTTGATATATTCATGATCGGTTTCTTCGAGAATATATTCGTAGAGCCCATTACGATTCATAAAATATTCAAACTCCTCGGTACCAATTATGGAAGTCTTGGGGAAGCTTATATTGATATCAGGAAGCTGTTTGGAAAAGTCAAAATTATTAATCAATGTATTTATAAAGGCAAGCCCCCTGCCTTTCCCGCCAAGGGCACCATCGGCCAACCGTATGATATTGCTGGGATCGAGAATAGCCGATTCCTCAAAGGGTATAATTTTTCCTTTATTCTGCTCATTCCTGAACTTGGAAATCACGTCAAGCATATAGCTTCGGATTTCATCTGCCGAATCAAAATCCGAGACATTATGAGGGCTGAGGATTCTGGCGGCTTGTATTTCACCCCTGGCCATCAGCCAAAGCGAAAAGTGATTTTTCTTTCCGTGATAGATAAGCGAGTCATCGGGAATCGTCCGTAAACGTTGCTCAAACTCTTTCAATGATTTCGCCGTAGCGATTTGTTTCCCTTCTTTATTACGATAGATGAAATTACCAAAGCCCAGATGATAATTAATAAAACTTCTCAAGTCCTGCTCCAGTGTCTCCGAGGATTTATTAATAAAGCTTGCCCTGTATTGATAGGCATGCTTAGAATTTTCCGGGTTGGATGACTGGATGACAATGGGCAATGAGCCATCCATATCACGAATTTTCCGCACCAACTCAAAACCCGCTTCGTCCTTGACTGTATCATCCTTTTTAAACTTCACATCCGAGATCAGGCAAAGCATGTACTCCTTGTACTTCCTGTAAATCCTCATGGCCTCTTCATAATCGGTGGCATGGAGAATTTTGGGCCTTGCTCTCATGCGCAGCACTTTATAAAGTTCGTCGGTACTCACATCCTCTATAATGCGGCGGGTTTGTTCCATGAGGATTTTGTAAAGGATAGGCAGATATCTCGAATAATACTTCGGCGAATCTTCCACCAACAAAATAACTCTTACCAAACCTACCTGGGTGTCGTTCTCTACATTGATTTTATCCTCCACATTTTTAATCATGGAAAAGAATACTTTCGACTCTCCATTCCAGGCAAAAATTTTGTCAATAACACCTTCATTTCCCAATTCCTTTTCCACCATGCCGATATTGCTGTTGTTATTCAACAAGGCGTGGATCGGGATATAAGGATACGCATTCTTTACCTTGCGGGCCATATCCACCGGCGTCTTAACATCCAGGCCTACCATAAAAATAATCAGATCGAAATGCTTTATACTCATTTCGTGCTCAAGTTCCTCTTCGGAGGAAACCCCTGTAATCCGTGGCATAGAAGTGAGGTTCAACTGGTGATACTCGCCAAGGACATGCTCCGAAAAACGCCCTTCGCGTTCAATGGTAAAGGCATCATAAAGATTCGCAAAAAGGAGAATTTCTTTCACTTTAAAAGGCATCAAATCATGGTAAATATCGCGGTTATAGTTGCTTTTATTCAAAAACCGCCGCAGTAGTTGCCGGTTAGTAATTTTCTTTTTTCCTTCCTGAACGCTTCTGGGTATCGGCTGTGATTGCTCTTTAAAGCTATATAACTCCTTAGCCTTAAGGCTGTTAATATAACCGCATATCATTTCGGCGAGATTTTTAATTAAATCTCTCTCTTCTTTAAGGAAGGGGCCTTCATCGAGAGTCACAAACTGCTTGGTATAGTATACTTCAATCGATCCGACCTTATTATCAATCGTTACAAAACGCTCTTTCTGCGACCATTCGGTTATTTCAAAATCCCGTGTACGGAATTCTTTACCTCCATACCTGATACGCGCAACCGTATATTGGGGATACTGCCATCCCGGGGGTATAATTCTGCATATTTTGGACAGGGTCTCATCGATTGATTTCCCTTCTGATAGAATATTAGTGGTTTTGTTGATTGTAGCCAGCTCCTTGGTGCGTTCCCTGTTTTCCGCTATCAGTTCCTCTATATGATTTGTGTCTTTGTTTTGATTCATAGCTTTTGGTTCCCTCTTATTTATTAGATGAAAATACAAATTTTCAGTATTTTTGCTACACTATTTAACGTTTTTATTTGTGTATTTATGATTAGAGTACTCGTTATTGATGAACATCAGTTGGTTTGTGATGGAATAAAGTCTATCCTGCAACAAACCGAGGATGTCCAGGTCATTGATTGCATTTCCCATCTTTCCGTACTCATGCCCAAGCTAAATGCGCTTTCCAGCCATATCCTGCTTATTAATATTTATACAATGGATGAATTACTGATCAGTCAAATACAAAAAATCTGTAAAAATCATCCAAGTATCAAGGTTCTTATTAACACAATGCATAATAATGAATATTTTATCCTACGTACTATTAAAGCAGGAGCTAATGGCTACCTCAGCAAAGACGACGGCGAAAAAGAGTTGAAGGAGGCGGTGTACACTTTGCGAAACGGTTATGATTTCAATGGCCGGACGATATCGAATATCCTGCTTTCCAACTATCTGAAGGAACACAACTCTGACGACCAGGGACTGGCACAGCTCACACACCGTGAGCGGGAAATTATCCGGTTATTCGGCGAAAGCTACACAAACAAAGAAATTGCCGAAGAACTGTACATCAGTGTGAGAACAGTAGAGTCGCATAAAAATAATATCATGAAAAAAATCAACCTCAAAACCACGGTTGATCTGGTAAAGTTTGCCATCAAAAATGATATTATCCAGTTGTGATAAACCTGCTCCCGCATTTTTTATTTAAGATGGAAAAACACAAGATTATGTCATTTATTATTACACTTTACACGAGAGAAGGCATTGTAATGGCTTCCGACAGCCGTTTAACGCTCAATGCGCAACAAAAAACATCCCAGGGAGAACAGACCCTATTAGCGGCAGGGATGAGCGATTCGAATTATAAAACATTCCTGGCCGCTGGAAAAATTGGTCTCTCAACATTCGGAAAGGCGGATATTAAGGGCGCTCCGGTAAGCGGATATATTGATACATTTATCCGCGAACATCTTTCACCGGAGGCTACCGTAACACACTTTGCTAAAGAATTAAATCAGCATTTCAGAACATTTGATCCTTTACCTGATGTCGGATTCCACGTAGCCGGTTATGAAAAAACGGATAATGGCTTAAAACAAATGGTGTACAAAGTCTTGCCCTATCGCAATAACGTAGAACTTGTCAATCCCGACCGACCCAACGGGGAGCCTTCTCACGGGGCCACATGGGGCGGGGAAGGTGATATTTTAGCAAGATTATTACAACCTGTTTATACGAAAGATAATACTGGTGACTATAAAAAAATGCCTCACTATCAAATTCCCTGGCATTTTTTCACGCTTCAGGATTCGATAGATTTTGCCGTCTATGCCATAAGAACAACCATTGATTCGGTGCGGTTTTTACCCCGGCCAAAAACAGTGGGGGGTCCGATAGATGTTTTGGTCATTAAGCCCAATGAAACCATTTGGATCGCACGAAAACAATTAAAGAAAACCTGATATAACGAAAGACTTATTCAGGTTATTCATACGGATTTTACTCATAGGATTTGCGAGTTTCTCGGAATTTTCTTCGGTTTATGATGTTTTCTTGCCCAATTGTTTACAATTCCACTTTCTATTTCATAAACTTGAATCAAAATTCATATTGAGTAAAACCAAATCAACAAATTATGGCTAATGTATTAGAACAAAAAGTTAATGATTTCATGGCGAAAGTTATCGCCAAAAACCCCAGTGAAGTGGAATTTCACCAGGCAGTTCATGAAGTTGTCGAATCGCTGATTCCCTACATCGAGGAAAATCCGAAATATAAGGAGGCTAAAATCCTTGAACGTATGGTAGAGCCGGAAAGGGTGATCATGTTTCGTATACCCTGGCTCGATGATAAGGGAGAAATTCAAGTCAATAAAGGCTTCAGAATTGAGATGAACAGTGCCATCGGGCCTTACAAAGGCGGGCTGCGTTTCCATCCTACGGTCAACCTGGGGATATTGAAGTTTCTCGCCTTTGAACAAGTTTTTAAGAACAGCTTGACGACCCTCCCTATGGGCGGCGGAAAAGGCGGCTCCGATTTTGATCCGAAGGGAAAATCCGATAATGAAGTGATGCGGTTCTGTCAGAGCTTTATGACTGAACTTTATCGACATGTGGGGCCAAACACAGATGTGCCTGCAGGTGATATTGGCGTTGGAGGGCGCGAAATCGGGTACTTGTTCGGACAATATAAGCGCCTGAAAAATGAATTCACCGGCGTTTTAACAGGCAAAGGCCTTGAATGGGGCGGCAGTAAAATCCGTCCGGAAGCTACCGGTTACGGAGCCACCTATTTTGCCGAAGAAATGCTCAAGACTAACATGAATGAAAGTCTGAAAGGAAAAACCGTTGTGATTTCAGGCTCCGGGAATGTCGCCCAATTTGCCACACAAAAAGTAACCGATCTTGGCGGCAAAGTGGTGACCCTGTCCGATTCGGGTGGATTTATTTACGATCCGGATGGTATTGATACCGATAAGCTGAATTATGTCATGAACCTCAAAAATGTGAAGCGTGGCCGCATTCAGGAATATGCTGAGAAGTACAATGCAGAATATCATGAAGGACAAAGACCATGGGGTATTAAATGTGATGTTGCTTTGCCGTGTGCCACACAAAATGAAATCAACGAAGAGGAAGCCAAAACACTGGTAAACAATGGCTGCCAGGTAATTAGCGAAGGAGCTAACATGCCTTCCACCTCCGAAGCCGTAGAGGTTTTCCAGAACAACAACATCCTTTATGGCCCTGGAAAAGCCGCCAATGCAGGTGGCGTAGCCGTATCGGGTCTTGAAATGTCACAAAACTCATTACGTCTTTCATGGTCCGGCGAGGAAGTGGATCAACGCCTCCACGCTATCATTAAAGACATTCATGAAACATGTGTCAAATTTGGCAAGGAAGACGACGGAAGTGTTAACTACGTCAAAGGTGCCAACATCGGAGGTTTTGTTAAAGTAGCGGATGCTATGCTTGCCCAGGGAGCCGTTTAAAAAGCCCGAAAGGCGAGTACACGTTCCTGTAAAAATCTCGTTTCATTATTGCGTCTATTGCTATCAACTTAAAAGCCGGCATAATTTCAATTATACCGGCTTTTTTCTCAATATCGTTATCGCATCTCCACTTCCTGGAACCTGCGACGCTTCTTAACTTCATAATCACCCGTAAAGTAGCCTATGGGTTTTAAAATCTTATCAAAGACAAAATACTGCACCAATACCAAATCGTTCCCTTCATTTATGGTAGCATACATCCGGTCGGGGTCATAGCCGAGTGGCTTGCCCTGAATATTTTCCCGCTTTTTGGGAGTTTTCTTCTTATATGTTTTGACGTGCTGTTTATCCCCATCTTTCTCCTTGAGATGAATATCGTATAAAGGTTCCTGTGAGGTGAGCGAATCTTTTTTATGGTCGGGTAAATGATTCAACCAGCTTTCAAAGCGTAAATCATTATAGGCGGTCAAATACTCAATCACTTTGATAGTATCAAACGCGGGTACATATTTTTGTTTGGAAATATCATAAAGCTTAAAGCTTCTGCTGCCCTCTGCTTCTATACGATACGACTTTTCAGGTTCTTTATGAAATTTCATAGTCAGTGACTTAATCTCTTTGATGTCGCTGCGAAAAATATTGTGCCCCCGCCAGTCTCTGAACCTCGCTGTAAAGCGTGTGGAGACAAAGCCTCTGAAACCCGGAATGCCAACCACATAGGGCTTGTCAGCCCCTTCCATAAGCATGTAGGTGCCCAATTTATCTTTTGTTTCTCCCCCGACAAAAAATGTCTTTGTATTCTTCTCATATGGAAATAACTTTACTTTATCAAACAGGTTGATATGGTAACGCTGCTGGTACACCTCCACTTTTACGGATCTTGATGCCAGGCGCGATACCACACTATTGTGTTCGGCATTGGACACGGGATGATCAATCGCCAGTTTGCTAAGGGTCTTAAGCAGTAAGTCCACACTCTCCTCCTGGGCTTGTAACGAATCGTTCAATAACCATTTCCCCTTCTGTTTCCGTGTCAAAAGCACCTGGTGGTCATCTTTATCGGCAAGGAAAATTTTGGTTACCGATGCCGTATCTTCAATGGCAAAGGCATTCTCCTCCCGGTTCAGAGTAGTGCTCTTTTGTGAGAGGATCAGGCCAACAGCCAAAAGGAGTAAAACTCCCGTGACTAGTAATATCATCAAATTCTTTCTCTTCATTATCGTTATAATTTAGTTACGGGTATATTTTCTTTTTCTGAGATATATACGAATCATCCCAAAAATAATCACTAATAAAACAGGAACTACAGTATTCAACAGTTGCAATTCAACTCTTGACTCCTTAATCCGGCTTTTATCCATCAGCCGTATTTTAAAGTCTTTAGCGCGGGCCGCCAGGATTCCTTCCTGCCCGGTTAAATAATTGATCGTATTCAATACCAAATCCTTATTCCCATAAGTCTTTTGCGTAAACTGATCGTAGCCCAGAGGCAGCGGATATCCCCGACTGTAATGCAACTGATTTTCTATAATATCCCCGTCTGAAAAAACAACCATACTTGTGGCACGGCTTTTCTTGCGAAAATCAATAATCTCACTATCCATAATCTCCTGGGGCACGCGATTATGAAACAAAGAACTGAATTTCCCTTCAAGGAGCATCGCTATGGATTGCGGGGGTGCCGAAAATTCCGCTTTGTTGGGTTTTTTCTGCATCAACTCCAGTGAAATCATCACCGGTGTATTTAGCAATTTCGTATATTGAGAAGACCTTAGAAGCGTAGTCTTCTTTACATCATTGCTTTTTACCTGATCCAGTGTACTGACAAATTCAGTCCTCACGTTATTCAGGTTAGCCACAATGGGATGATTTTCTTTAGGGACAATCACCGGAAAATAATACCAGGGGAAAAAATTCTGCTTCGGCTCGCCTCCAAAACTTTCTGACATTATCGGTAAGGAAGCGCAGTTCAGATCCTGAACAAGATTAGTATTTATACGAAAACCATAGTTAAAAAACATATCCTGCAGATTCAGATCTTTAGCCAGGCCCATAGTCCTTGCCGACTGCCTTAAACTATCCATACTGGCAGATACCTGATCGACAAACCACATCACTTTACCTCCATGCATAATGTACTGGTCGAGGATAAATTTATCCTTCTCCGAAAACGCTGAATCAGGTTTGGCCACAATGATTACATCATATTTGTTTTCTACGATGGGCTTGCCTGAATCCACCGGCTTACGTTTGGTAAGGGCATTTACTTTCCCTTCGGGATTCACTCTTTCCACCGAATAATACTCCTTGAGCGATTGAGTAATATCCTGCGTTTTTTTCTTTCCAAGCTCTCCATGGCCGGTAAGGAAACCCACCTTTTTCTTTTTTCCGGCAATAAGTTTTTGAATAACATTGGCCATATTATATTCCAGGTTTTGCACCGATTTATTCAGAGCTTTTTCAGGATTTTGCCCCCTTTGCGAAACCAGAAACTGAACGGGTATCTCTTTGTTACGATAAGAAACAATGGCACCGGGGAAAATAATCTTTTGCGAAGAACCTTGTTCGTCGGACATGCGAAGAGTTGTGGGTGATAAGCCTTTACGGCTCAACTGCTGATAGAATTTTTGTTGTTGTTCTTTATCACCTACCTCAGAGGGATTAATAAATTCATATTCAATATTTTTATTATATGCTCTGAATTCATTGAGCATTTCCCTGGTTTGACGCTTAAGCCTCTTAAACCCGGCCGGAAAATCGCCTTCCAGGTAGACTTTAAAAAAGACAATATCATCTACTTCATTCAGCATTTCCTTAGTATCATCCGACAGGGAATAGCGGTTTTGTTCGGTAAGATCCAGGCGAGCAAAAACAAACTTGCCAATGATGTTTACCAGAATAATAATGGCGATAGCCAAAACCAACTGTAGTATATTGTTTTTCTTCTGTTTGTTAGAAAACTGTAATGCCATAAATCCCTCCTTTCCGAGTAACTATTCCCATTTCCTGGTTTCCAGTGAAAACTTTGTGAGCAGGATGAAGAGCGCATCCACACTCAAAAAATACAACACATCTCTTGTATCAATCACTCCGCGGCTCAAAGCGGCATAGTGCGTACTCATTCCCAGCTCTTTGATAAACAAATCTATAGGGCCAAACATGTCGAGTTCGTAGATCAACTCAAACCCGATGTAAAGAAAACCTGTGAGGACGACCGCTGATATAAATGAAACAATCTGGTTATCCGTAATAGAAGAAGTAAACATACCTGTAGACACAAAGGCCGAACCAAGCAGCAACAGTCCGATATATGATCCCCACATTCCACCTTCGTCAATATTCCCTACAGGCATACCCATATAATACACCGTACCGTAATAAATTAAAGTGGGTACTAAAGCGAAAATGACCAGGATAAAACCAGCCAGGTATTTGGCCATGACAATTTCCAGATCGCTCAACGGGTTTGTAAGCAAAAATTCAATAGTGCCCCGGTTTTTTTCATCGGCAAAAAGACGCATCGTAATAGCCGGAATCAAAAACAAAAACACAAAAGGCCCGATCATAAACAAGCCATCAATATTGGAATATCCGTAATCCAGAATATTAAAATTCGTCGGAAAAACGAAAAGAAATAATCCATTTATCAAGAGGAATACAATGATGGTAATGTATCCTATCAATGAACTCAAAAAACTACTGATTTCTTTCTTAAGCAATGCTAACATATCCTCGGCCGCTTCATAAAAGGCATGCTAAAATAACTATTTTTTCAAGAATGAATAGGGGGTTAACAATTTTTATGAAAAGAAGTCAATGATAACAGGCGCATCCGGCTCCATGCCCAACAACTCCCTTGCTTTTCCCTTGTTTAAGGCAATTTCCAGGTATCCTTCCGAGCCAAAAACGGCAAGGATACTAGCTTCACTCACATCATTGTAAGTGTCCGAAACATGATTGACCGCATACTGCCCACCATAAAAATGTATCTGAAAATCCCTTCCTTTCCTCACTTTTTGAAAAGTCTCAAAATCGAGATTGGTAATAAGATTATGATAACCGTCGACATGTATGACTTTCGCGGTAATTCTGTTTTCATTAATCACAGGCTTAAACATTTGCAACTGTTTCAAATTCTCCATCTCCGGGCCGAGATTGGTAAGGGGTGTACCGCCGGCAATTTCAGCCGCAGCTTTACAAAAAATATCCCTTTCGGGGAAGGTAAAATAATTGCTCTCCTGGTATATATCCAGTTGGATAATCTGATCCGGTTTCTTCTCACTGATCAAAGAAAAAATCCCGTTATCGGCACCGATAAAATAATGTTTGTCAATTTTTACTACTACATGTGGATGTTCAAGCGTAGCATCGGCAGCCACGCCAATAATATGAATTGTATTTTCGGGAAAATAAGGATAGCTGTTTCGTAATACAAAAGAGGCATGAACAATATCGTGCAATGCAATTTCATGGGTGATATCGATGATACCGGCTTCAGGTATCAGCCTGGCTAAAGTTCCTTTAACCGCTCCCACATAATGATCTCCATATCCCCAATCAGAAATTAAAGTAATAATTGACATTTGCACAGGCGGTTTATCTTCGCATTCTTTCAAAATTAAAAATAATCATGGTATTTTTAGTACAATGTTTTATAATTTTGTCACCGAACTTCAAATAACACAATATGGATTGAGGCAGAGACATATGGGAGAAAAAATTATAGAGTTAGAGAATATCAACCCGGTGGAGATCTTAGGCGTTAATGACAGGTATCTGAAAATAATTAAAGAATATTTCCCTAAGCTTAAAATCATAGCAAGAGGTAACAGCCTCAAGGTCAACGGCACTGACGAAGAGATAGAACGATTCGAAGACAAAATCAACACCTTGCTGCTTAGTTTTGAGAAATTTGGACGCATCACCGAAAAGGATCTGAATCAAATCTTAACCTCCGACGATCAGGTTCATCTCCAGGAAAGTTCCGACCATGATGTGTTGGTAAGAGGCAACAACGGGTTAAGGGTAAAAACCCGGACCCCCAATCAACATCGTATGGCCGAAAGCTCTGAAAAAAATGATCTTTTGTTCGCCATCGGACCGGCGGGTACGGGCAAGACCTACACGGCTGTGGCCCTTGCCGTGAGGGCTTTAAAAAACAGGGAGGTGAAGCGTATCATTTTAACACGCCCGGCTGTGGAAGCGGGAGAAAACCTGGGTTTTTTGCCGGGAGATATGCGGGAAAAGCTAGACCCCTATCTGCAACCCCTTTATGATGCCTTAAGAGACATGATCCATCCGCAAAAACTCCTGAGTTACCTTGAAGATGGCACCATAGAGGTGGCTCCGCTGGCTTTTATGCGGGGACGCACCCTCGACAATGCTTTCGTGATACTGGATGAGGCTCAGAATACAACTAAAAAACAGCTTAAAATGTTTCTTACCCGGATGGGGCAAGCAGCTAAGTTTATCGTTACCGGCGACATCACTCAAATAGATCTCCCCGGAAATCAAAAATCGGGACTCATCCATGCCGTGCATATTCTCAAAGATATTAACGGCGTAGACTTTATTTACCTGGATGCCAGCGATATAATTCGTCACCGTTTGGTGTCTGACATCATCCGGGCATACAGTGATGAAAATGAAAAAAAATCAAACTAATAATAAAATGATAAAAGAAGCTATAGACTACACTGCATTCGATTTCCCGGGGCAAAAAAGCATATACCAGGGAAAAGTACGAGATGTTTACAATATTGATGATGAATTACTTGTAATGATTACCACAGACCGGATTTCGGCGTTTGATGTTGTGCTGCCCCGCCCTATACCCTACAAGGGGCAGGTGCTTAACCAGATAGCCGAAACATTTCTGGATGCTACGGAAGATATTGTCCCCAACTGGAAGATTGCCACCCCTGATCCGATGGTCACCGTGGGAAGGTATTGCAAACCCTACCCGGTGGAAATGATTGTCAGGGGCTATCTCACAGGAAGCTCATGGCGGGCGTATAAAAACGGGGCGCGCGACATTTCAGGGGTTCCTGTTCCCGATGGAATGAGGGAACATGAAAAATTTCCCCAACCTCTTGTCACACCCACCACCAAAGCCGAAACCGGGCATGACGAATACATCACCCGGGAAGAAATTATTAGCCAAGGGCTCGTATCAGAAGAAGAGTACCAAAAGCTTGAGGAGTATGCCCTGGCGCTTTTCGAAAGAGGCTCAAAAATGGCTGCCGAGAAAGGCCTGATACTGGTAGACACCAAATATGAATTTGGTAAAAGAAACGGAAAAATTTTCCTGATCGATGAAGTACATACACCCGACTCTTCCAGGTATTTTTACAGGGATGGCTATGAAGAACGTTTTCAAAAAGGCCTTCCCCAGCGACAACTTTCAAAAGAATTTGTAAGGGAGTGGCTTATGGAACGCGGATTTCAAGGCGAAGAGGGGCAGGAGATGCCTCAGCTCACTGATGAGTTTGTAAATTCGGTTTCTCAGAGATACATCGAATTGTATGAGTCGATTACCGGCTATAAATTTGAAAAAGCCGATGTGTCGAACGTCATGTTGCGAGTTGAAAACAATATCATGAATTTTTTACAAGCTTATAGACGATAAATACAAGAAAAAACGTCTGATTTATTTCAGGCATCTTCCTCTTCTTCATTTTCATCTTCCGGATCAAGATTCAGGGCATTTTTCAGGTACTCCAGCTCCCGGACTTCCTCCTGTTTATCTCTGTTTTCATAACCCATTTGTATATCCTCGATTAAGCGTTTGAGAATTTCAGGGTTGGTGGAGGGATAGAAAAACGCCCGGTTCATATCATGCTCCGATTGCCTCAAATAACGAACAATCTCCCGCCTGGTGAATATCGTTCCGCGGTAAACCGGGTTAATATAAAACTTTACTTCGCTGTTACGGGCTGCTTCCCCTGGAAAATCGGCGTCCATGTATGCCAGGATAAAATGCCGGGGAAGGGTAATCCCGTAAACGGGAATTCCAAGCGACTGCGCCAGGGCCATATAAAGCACACCCAGTGATAAAGCCGATCCTCGCTGCTTGTGGAAAAGATGATCCACAAAATAACTCTTGATAAAATATTCAGGGCTTGTATTCCCTTTAAAGCGATGAACCTCATACAGGATATGATTTAAAACCCTAATCTTTTGCAAAGGGGTGAGCTGATCATGCAGCTCAAAGATCACATCTCTCCTGATGTGGTCAAATTCTTTATCGATCGTTTCTTTTTTCAGGTCTTTGAAAATATAACGATTGATAATCATATACCCCTCCCATATATCTTTATTCCCAAAGTTCGCCCATATGGTGAGTTGCTGATAGAGCTCTTCAAGCTGCAATTTATGAATGATATTCAGCAACCGGTTTTGTCGTAACTGGCTGTCACTTTTTCCCCATTCATCCTCCAGGTATGGAACGATCTCCGGTCCAAAAGAAACCATTTGCTGCCTGACTTGCACATAAACCTTTTCATCAGGCTCATCAAGCAAATCAATCAATGCCTTAATCTGGTTATGGCTTTGTTTTTCACTCACAACTTTTCCTTTTTGGAGTACTTAACAAATGACTCTTAAAATTGTGCAAGTTTTGGCAAAAGAATACGGATCAACCGGTTGACGGTATCCTGATGTCTGTGACTATATTCTCCGCGGATACGATTAGCGATAACGGCGCATATCGTCAGCGTTTTATGACCTAAAGATCTTCCCAATCCGTAGAGGGCTGAGGTCTCCATTTCGAAGTTGACGACTTTCTTTCCCTGAAACTCAAAGCGCTGCAATCTCTCATTTAAATCGGGATATGCCAGGGGCATGCGCAGCACCCTGCCCTGTGGGCCATAAAAGCCCGGTGCCGTAGCCGTAATCCCATGGCTAAACCCTTCTTCAAAAAGCTTCAACAGTTCCGGCGAAGCCTTAATAATGTTAGGATAAGCAAGACGCTCAGGCCATTGGGTTTGGCGGATAAGCTCCCGCTCCAGCTCTTCTTCATTAATTGCAGGAGCGTTATAAAAATTCATAAGTCCATCGAGGCCGAGACCATATTCTGAGGCTACAAAAGTATCTACCGCTATCTCTTGCTGCATAGCCCCCGAAGTGCCCAACCGTACCAGGTTCAAAGACTGCTTTTCGGCTTTTTCCTGCCTGGTATTAAAATCGATATTCACCAAAGCATCCAGTTCATTGATGACAATATCCAGGTTATCGGTCCCCATTCCTGTGGACATTACAGATAGTTTTTTTCCGGCATAGGTGCCTGTGTGGGTAATTATCTCCCGGTTATGCTTTTGGTAATCTACTTTATCAAAAAAAGAAGAGATGGTTCCGACACGTCCCGGATCCCCTACAAGGATAATTGTATCGGCAATCATTTCCGGTGTAAGACCAAGGTGATAAATGCTTCCATCGCTATTGAGTATCAATTCTGATTCTGCTATCATAAGAAATTGTTTTTATTAATAGTTGCCAAAAATAGCCATTCCAAGACAAACAAAAAAAACTATAAGATTGCTTAATTTTGTTGGAAACAAGGGGCTATGGTAAACAGCAAAGTTAAAACAGAAATTATTAATATCGGTGATGAAATTTTAATTGGCCAGATAGTAAATACTAATGCGGCATGGATGGCTGATCAACTCAATCTGAATGGATTCAGCGTAGTACATATGGCTACCATTGCCGATACCAAAGAAGCGATTATCCAAGCGTTGAGGCAAGCTTCCGTAAGGGCTGATGTGGTATTGTTAACCGGTGGATTAGGACCTACGAAGGATGACATCACAAAGCAAACCCTGGCGGAATATTTCGGCACTAACCTCATAACCCATAAGAAAATCCTGCAGGAAGTAAAAGACTTTTTTGCCTCGCGGGGCCAATCGCTAACCCCGACAAACCGCCGCCAGGCTGATATTCCTGCCAATTGCATACCCTTGTCCAATCCTTATGGAACAGCTCCGGGAATGTGGTTTGAAGAGCGGGGAAAAATTTACGCCTCCATGCCGGGTGTCCCTATCGAAATGAAAAATCTCTTAAGCCGGGAAATTATTCCACGCTTACGCGAAAAATATCAAACGGAGCATCTCGTCCACCAAACTATTATGACACATGGGCTGGGCGAATCCCATCTTTCGGATAATATCAGGGAATGGGAAGAGCAACTTCCGAATCACATCAAACTGGCTTACCTGCCAAGGCCGGGAATAGTAAGACTCCGGCTTTCGGCCGTGGGGAATGACAAAACAAAACTAAAGCAGGAGATCAACCAGGCAATTCATGACCTCCAGGCTTATATTCCCGATTTAATATATGGGTATGATGATATTACCCTTGAGGAAGTGACAGGCCAGCTATTGAGCCGGCAGAAAAAAACGGTGGCCACTGCCGAAAGCTGCACAGGAGGAGCCATAGCAGCACGTATTACCAGAATCCCCGGAAGCTCGGCTTACTTTCGGGGGAGTGTGGTCGCTTATGCCAACGATGTTAAAGAAAAACAGCTCGGCGTTCCACCTTCGTCCCTTAAGAATCATGGAGCCGTTAGCCAGCCGGTAGTGGAAGCAATGGCCGAAGGGGTGCGAAACAGGTTTAAAACAGATTATGCCTTAGCGACTTCTGGGATAGCTGGGCCCGAAGGAGGCACTAAAGAAAAACCCGTGGGGATGGTATGGATAGCCGTATCTTCCGGCGCACAAACAGTGGCTCGCGAATTTCATTTTGGGAATAATAGGGAACGTAACACCGAACTTTCAGTGCTCAGCGCTCTGAATATGCTTAGAAAAGAATTGATCGGAGATTAAATCTCGATATTTAATTTCAGATTAATTCTCCTGGGCGTAAGATAGTTGGGCACAGCCAGCCGCCGGTTATTCACGTCGGTTACCCAGAAATAGGATATGGTATTTTTAAGATCCAGCAAGTTAAATACTTCAAGACTAACCCACATTGATTTGAAATTATTCAGGAAATTTCCGGCGGGCAAATCGGTCTGTTGACCCACGATTTGTTTTGAGAAGCCGATATCCACGCGCCGGTAGGATGGGAGGCGTATGTCATTTTTATAATCTTTTGTTCCGGGGATATTAACCGGCAGGCCTGTACCATAGAGCAGCCGCAGGTTCATTTTGTAGGTGGGATTCTTGGGCAGATAATCCTGGAAAAACATGCTGAAATTCACCCGCTGATCGGTAGGGCGGGGCCGGTATCCAATAGACTTCTGCTCTGTATAAGTCACTTCCTGGTCCTGGGTAGCTCCGGTAATTTCTTCTCCTGCCTCGTTGTACTTCACCGTATAAAAATCATTTTCAAGATTCTCACGGGTTTGCATCACCGAAAGACTGGCCCACGACTCCACCCCTTCGACAAACTCGCCGTTGACTTTCAAATCAATCCCCGTGGAATACCCGCGGGACTGCCGATCGGCATAATACCGAATTCTAACGTTGTCAATCTCGTAAGGTATCAGATTTTCAAGATGTTTGTAAAACACTTCCGATACAAATTTGAAAGGCCGTCCAAAGGCTCTGAAATTCCAGTCGCTGCCCAGTACAAAGTGGATGGATTTTTGAGAACGAATATCATGGTTGAGATCTCCCCGGATATTCCGCATCTCTTTATAAAACGGGGGCTGATAGTAATATCCCGTTGAAAAGCGAAACAAAACATCGTTTTGCCACATCGGTTTATAAGAAAACGTGGCCCTGGGCGACAATAAAAACTCATTATTAAAATCCCAGTAGCTTGCCCTCAACCCTGCTGTTAAAGACATCCTGGCACTATCCGAAGGGATATTCCATGTATCCTGAAAATAGCCATTGAAACGATTGGAGGTAACACTGTTGTCGGCTGTCAGCACCCGTTGCATCTCCAGCGGATGCTGGGATATATTCTCTCCTCCGATGTTGTAGGATGGGTAAGGGAGGGTATATCCTGCAGAATCGAGCAATGACCATTCCTTCATCTCATCGTTTACCGTTTCCTGCTGATAGTGAACACCCCACTCCATCTGATGTTTCGGTGTGCGAAAAGAGCCTTTGTGCTCTGCCGAAAAAACATCCACATCCAAATAATTCCTGGCATGATTTAAATATCTTCCAACGCCCTCCTTTTCTATCACTTCCCCGAATTCCTCTTGTCCTAAGCCTGTTCCCAGCTTCCCGATCCAATATTCTCCCTCCACATCGTAATTGACATTTTCATTGGAATGATAGGCCGAGGTGATAAATTTCAGTTTCATCCCTTCAAAGGGCTTATAGCTGGCCGTTACTCCCCCCATATAATTCAGGAAACGATCTTCTTCTTTTCCATCAAAAAATATTTGAAGGCGCAAAGCTCGTCTGAAAGTTCCAAAATCCGTAGTACGATTTTCAGGAATAAAACGGTAAATATTCCTGGAAACATTCCCCAGGAAAGAAAAATCCCACTGCTCATTAAGATCATAGCGTAACATGCCCTGCACATCCGTAAAAGAAGGTTGATACTGTCCTTCCGTTTGTAAAGTGTTCAGGATATATTGATTGGATTTTTGCCTGATCCCCAATAAATAAGAAAGGTTTTTAGTATCATTAATTCCTTCCACATGGAAAGAACCGCCCAGTAAGCTCATATCTGCCGAAGCCCCGAATTCCGTAGGATTCTTGTATGTAATATCCAAAACCGAGGACATTTTATCACCATATTTCGCATCAAATCCTCCTGCGGAAAAAAGTATCGAGGAAACCAAATCGCTGTTCAAAAAGCTTAATCCCTCCTGACGCCCTGAGCGCACAAGAAAAGGCCTGTAAATGCGGATGTCATTCACGTAAATCAGGTTTTCGTCATAATTCCCTCCGCGTACCGAATACTGATTACTCAACTCATTTTGGGAGCTTACGCCGGGCATCGTTTTTACCAGTGATTCTACGGAGCTGTTCATGGTGGGAATCCTTTTCGTGGATTTCGGATCAATGGCACTGATCGTACTGCGGCGTGTACGTTTATCTTCTATCACCATCTCAGGAAGCAACGTTGAAGAAAGTTCCAGGGTAACATTGAGCTCTTTCTTTTCCCCGGGTTCTAAATCCAGTTTAATTCTTTTATTCTGATAACCGACAAAAGTAAAATTCAATTCCAGGTTATCCTTTGCCGGTAATTCTATGGAATAATACCCCTGCTTATCCGTAACTGCCCCTTCCGCGGAACCTGTCAGAGCAACATTCACTAACTCAATGGGTGTGCCGTCACGGCCTGTAACTCTTCCGGAAACCTCTGCTGTTTCCTGTTGGGAGAGCCCCAAAAAGGGAATCAAAACAAAAAAATAAGCTATGATATGCTGCTTCATGAATAATACTTTCTCTGCCTCATTGGAATTTGTTCCGGTTCAAATCCTTTCCGTTTTTCCTGAATTACTCCTTCTCTTGTTTTTTTATTGAGAAGTGTATATTGTCGAAGGGGTAACGCATTTATCGGAACTTTATTTTGATTTAAACCGGCCCCTAATAAAAAATGCTGTTACCTTTTTGGTTAAGCAACAGCATTCAATGAGTTTTTTGTAAAGATTTTACTCAATCACAAATCCCTTTTTGCGGGCATCCTTTAAAACAGCGTAAATTCCTTTTTTATTGATTGTTCTCATCGCCTGGGTAGTGAGTCTAAGTGTTACCCAACGATTTTCCTCCGGTACAAAGAAACGACGCTTCTGCAGATTCGGATGAAATCTTCTTTTCGTCTTATGATTTGAGTGAGAAACGTGGTTTCCTGTTATTACTTTCTTCCCTGTTATTTGACAAACTTTCGACATCGCTATAGTATTTTCTGATTACTACTTCAAAATGGACTGCAAAGAAAACTAAAATTTTCCGATTAAACAATAACCAAATTATCTTTCTTTGAATATTTTCATCCGAAAATCCCCTTGCTTTCTTACCCCGAATTTTTGCATCTTTGTAGGGAATATACCTATATCGTTATGAATAAACCGTCGTTTTTAACAGCAGGAATCGGCCTTATTGTCGTACTAATGGTGAATAGTGTTGCCGCCCAAATTCAAATCAATGAGGTAAGTGCGCGAAATTATGAGGTTTATGAGGATGAATTCGGAAAATACGAGGACTGGATTGAAATGCATAATACTACCGACAGTATAGTTAACCTGGATGGATGGACAATTTCAGATCAGCAGGATGAAAAAAAGTTCACCTTTCCGGATTATAAAATGAATGCCGATGAACATCTGGTTATCCTGGCTTCAGACAGAAATCTGCGTCATGTAGTGGATCACTGGGAAACCGCCGTAAATGCATATAACGACTGGAAGTATCTGCCTACGGTGGACTCTGTCCCACCGGGATGGATGAATCCCGATTATGTTGATTCCACCTGGCAGACAGGTTCCGGCGGATTCGGACGGGGTGACGGCGATGATAATACTGTATTGCCTGATTCTATTACCAAGGTATTTATACGGAAAAACTTTACTGTCAGCGACACTTCGGCTATAGACGGAGCTTTCCTGCATGTGGACTATGATGATGCTTTTGTCGCCTACCTTAATGGGCAGGAACTGGCGCGGAATAATGTAGGCTGCCCCGGCGTCCCCATAGTAGGATATGATATTGCCGGGACGGTCCACGAAGCACAAATGTTTCAGGGAGGAGACCCCGAAGGTTTTCGCATAAAACAGGAAGAGCTGCTGCAAAAGTTAAATCCCGGCACGAATACACTTGCTATTACCGGCGTCAACGCATGGAATAATCACGGCAATTTCTCGCTGATACCTTTTCTTTCCCTCGCGATAAGAGATACCAGCCAATTTTTCCAACCCACACCGGACTGGTTCTCGGTGGCTCCTTACCATTTCCATACGAATTTTAAACTATCAGGGGAAGGGGAAGCCGTTTTTTTGTGGAACGAGGAAGGACATTTAACTGACTCACTGGATTATACAGATATCGTACAAACCGGACATTCTCTGGGACGCAGCAATAACATTCCTAACTCAATTCACTATTTCGATTCTCCTACACCGGGCGCTCCAAACCCAGCCGGAAAAAAGAATTACACTACTAAACCATATATCACCGTCGAATCAGGTTTTTATGAAGAGCCTGTCGAAGTGCGGGTAATGAGCAACATGTTTGAGTCAACCGTACGCTATACCCTTGATGGTAGTCCTCCGACAAACGAATCTCCTGTCTATGAAGGGCCTTTAACCTTTGACTCAACGGTAGTGTTGCGGGCAAGGGCTTATGTTGAAGGCTACCTCGCGGGAGAAATCGCTACACGCACTTATCTTATCGGGGAAGATGTGGACTTGCCGGTGTTTTCCGTAAGTATGGACCCTCATCTGCTATGGGACGAGGAAGAGGGCATGTACGTGAAAGGAGATGATGCAGAGCCTACGTTCCCTTATTATGGAGCAAATTTTTGGAATGATTGGGAGAGACCGGCCCATGTGGAATATTTTAACGATGAGCACGATAAAGTCATGGGTCAGAAAGTGGGAATAAAAATCCACGGAAGTGTTTCCAGGGCTTATGACATGAAAAGCCTGCGGCTTAATGCCAGGGGCATTTACGGCCATTCAAGGATGAAGTACAAATTTTTCCCCGGAAAAGAGGACCAAACCTACAAAAAGCTTATTCTGAGAAACTCCGGGCAGGACTTTAACAAAAGCCATTTCAGGGACGGGCTGATGAACAAAATGGTTCAAAACAAAACCCATATTGACAATATGGCCTACAAGCCCACTGTGGTGTTTTTAAACGGCCAGTACTGGGGCATACACAATATGAGAGAGAAAATCGGGAAATGGTATGTGGGCGACAACCATCCGGAAGCAGACATTGAAAACCTGGACATGCTCTTTGATAATTTTAATGTGATCGAAGGGGATATTATTCATTACTGGCACATGATCGACTTCCTGGATCATACCATGATTTTCGATGAGCAGGCTTATGATTCGCTGCAACAGCTCCTGGATATTAAAAACTACACCGATTATTTTGCCTCGGAGATATACTACAGCAACCTTGACTGGCCCAACAACAACATAAAATACTGGCGTCCGAAAAGAGAAGCGGGGCGCTGGCGCTACATTATGTTCGACCTGGACCCGGGGATGGGCATGAATACCTCACCTTCCTTCAACATGCTGGACCGGGTGCTTCATGATAACTTCCCCTATACTGACAACCCAGATATTTTAAGAAAAATGTTACAGTATGAGGACTATGAGCATGATTTCATTAACCGCTTTGCCGATTTGCTGAACACCATTTTTAAACCCGAAAATGTACAGCAAAGCATCGACAGCGTAGTGGCCTCCATAGAAGATGAAATGCCGCGCCATATGGAGAAATGGGATGGCAGCTTGTCAGTCTGGGAAAATAATATAAACTCTATAACAAACTTCGCGGACAACAGGGCGGAATTCCAGCGTCAGCATCTTATGCAGGAGTTTGACCTTAACGGGGAAATCACCCTTACGGCTGAGGTGAAGCCCCAAGGCAGCGGCAAAGTAAGGATTTCTACCATAACCGCCTCAGAATATCCATGGTCAGGGATCTATTTCGATGGTTGTCCCGTACCTATCAAAGCCGAAGGGAAAGAAGGCTATATGTTCTCCCACTGGGAGCGCAACGACTTTATTACAGATACACTCACCAATGCCCATGAAATTGCTTTTGACACCTCGGCAACAGTGGTAGCCCATTTTGTTGAGGATACCACTTCCGGACCTGAGCGAAAAATCACGATAAGTGAAATCAATTACCGCTCGGCTGATTCCCTGGATGCAGGGGATTGGGTAGAGCTGCACAATTATGGCAGCGATACTGTAAACCTCAGCAACTGGTTGTTGAAAAATGGCGAGGAGAGCCATGTCTATGCCATACCTTTTGGCACCAAGCTCGCCCCCGAAGGCTATTTGGTGATTTCCAACAACCTGGATAAATTTCATTCGATTTACCCGGACGTTAACAACGTGATTGGCTCGTTTGATTTTGGATATGATAGTGATGGCGAAGCTATCAGGCTGTTTGATGCCAGCGAGGAGAAGTACCTTGACATGACCTACGATGATGAAGCTCCCTGGCCGGAAAATGTGTCCGGTACGGGGCGTACGCTGGAGTTATCGTCGCCCGGTGCTGACCTTAATGACGGCAGCAACTGGTTTGCCGGCTGCATCGGAGGTTCGCCGGGAGGTCCCTACGAAGAGTGTGAGAAAGAACCCGGAGCCGTGGCAGCTCTGGAGGAGGAGCCTGAGCGGTCAGGATACAAGGTATATCCTAATCCGGCCACAGAACGCCTGAATATTTTCGTTCCCATGAATCATTCCCGGTCACAATGCAGGCTCTTCGACCTTTATGGAAGAAAAATAAAGGAAAAGCAACGCCTGAATCCCGGAAATAACACCGTGGCGATTACCGGCCTCAAACCCGGTGTTTACATCCTGCAGGTCTTTTCGGATAAAGAAAAAGAAAAAGTGCAAAAGAAGGTGTTGGTGAAGTAAGGTGTATATAACATCCAGGAATTGTAGCGATGTTGGTCAAAGCGAAGACGCTTTGACTAACCTCTCTAACGTTGATTGTACAGCCTAATCGTTAGGCGAAGCGTCTTCGCTTCGCCTTCTTTCATTCTTTAAGTTTACCCGATTTTTACAAGCGGGCCTCTGGCTTCTGTAAAAAGATTTTTCGAAATTCCTTCTTCCAATTAAAGTGGCCGGTATTTGATTAATTTCCAAAACTCTAACTCCTGACCCGTTTCTTATGATTCAAGCATTTGAGCTTAGAACATCGTAAAATATCATGTCGCATTATGGTCGTAGATAGATTTTTGGGTAAGTTCTTAAAATCAAATTCTTAGTTTTCTATGAGATTCAATAATGATTTTTTACTGTCCTCCCGATGAAAAATGAGACATTATGTTTTACGCCGAATATGGAGTTCTGAATATGAGAATTTTACACCCAAATGAATTTGGGTGCTATGCTCATGGAAGATCAAATTTCGCAGAAATGCCGGGTGTTGGATAGGCTATCCAATACAGCTATTGTGGTTAGAGGGATATTTTCCACCAAATGAATTTGGGGTTAATCTCATGGAAGGTTTAACCACCTATACCTCATTTCCAAATGAGATTAGCTCCCCCGCCCGTATCGAATGTCGGCACGTTCGGGCGGGCGGATTTATCCAGGTGGCAAATATTCCCCAAGAAATCTTCCCCTAGCCCGCTTTAGCGGGCTTCAAAGAACGTGGCAACAAATAAAATGGGGCATATCTGATCATCGGGCATCTTACCACCCGATTTTTCGCCGCATGAAAGGTTCCGGATGGTAGGAGCGCCTTTAGCTGCGGCGAAGAAGAATAGGAGACCGATTTTTTACACCCAAATGAATTTG
>JAIPBX010000053.1 GCA_021738485.1 Bacteroidales bacterium
CAAATCCTGATCGAGCAGGTTATCAATGAGGCTGTTGCGAATACCCGATTTATAGCGCTCATAAGCCTCGTACTGTTCTTCGGTCATCTCGCAGAAGTACACCTGTTCGGACAACGGCGGCAACTCTTTGGCCACATCCGACTTTTTGCGCCGCAACAAGAAAGGCCGGATAATCCGGTTAAGCTTATCCTCCTGGGCTTCATCCTTCTTCCTTTCGATAGGGGTGACAAACTTCTCGATAAAATTGCTGTAATTGCCCAGCAGTCCTTCGTTAAGGAAATTCAGTTGCGCCCACAGGTCGGTCAGGGAGTTTTCGATAGGCGTTCCGGTAAGCACCATTCCATGTTCGGAAACCAGAGAGGTTATCGCTTTGTAGGTTTTCGACTCAGGGTTTTTCACATACTGGCTTTCGTCGAGAATGATGTAGAAGAAGCTGAACTCCTTAAGTGCCGCACTATCGATACGGGCCACCCCATAGCTGGTGAGTATGAGATCGTACTCGGGAAACTTCTCTATCAACCCTTCCCGCTTACCCCGGTAGACCAATACCTTTAAGTGGGGAGCAAACTTGGCGATTTCAGCTTCCCAGTTATGCACCAGCGAAGTCGGCATGATTACCAGACTGGTTTGCACCTGCGGCGCATCCTCTGTTTCCTCACCAAACATGGAGAGTTGATTACCGGAGGTTTTTGGTTTAACAGAAGTACTTTCGCCGTTTTCATCCTCAGAAGAGGCTTTGAGTAATAATGCCAGGGCCTGTACGGTTTTCCCCAGGCCCATATCGTCGGCCAGGCAGCCACCGAAGCCATGCTGATGCAAATGGTACAGCCATGCGTAACCTTCTTTTTGGTAAGGGCGCAGGTGGGCTTTCAGACCTTCCGGGAGCTCGATGTCTTTTTCAATCCGGCGCGTATAAAGCTGTTCCAGGCTCTCCGAAACCGGTGTTTCCTTCTCAATCCCGGCATCTTCCAGCAAGGTGTAATGAAATTTCCGAATCAACAGATCTCCCTCCTCCCCTTCGCGGGCATAGGTAATCAGGTCGGCATACCGTTCAAACCATTCGTCGGGGATGATAAACGTCGAACCGTCAGGTAACTTATAAAACTTGTCTCCCTTTAACAGATGCTTTCTTAAGTTAAGAAACGGGATTTCAAACTTCCCGGCCTTAACCATAGCATAGACATCAAACCAGTCATTGGTTTCGTCCCTGAGACCCGTGTCGAGACGAACCGACCTGATGTGATATTTTGGTGCTCCGGAGCCACGAACCAATGTAAAACCCTCTTCGGTAAGCGTGGCGAAAAGTCGGTTAATCCAGGTCACCAGTTTAATCCCGTCGGTATCTTCCTTATTCAGGAAAAAGTACACCCCGTCGCGGGATTGCAAATCATGTTGTTTCAACAGTCTTTCTGCCTGTTGTTCGCTTTGGTGGTCGCGAATGATCTTGTCATAATGTATACCCTTGTCTTTATTTAGCTCAACCAGGTTTTTCTTATCATCCGAGGGCAAAACCTTCTTCTTAAGGTAATCAAAGCTCAACTCCAGGCTTATGCTGCCGCTGATGTCTTTGGTGAGGGTCAGCTTCCATTTCGGTTCGGGGCGATGTTCCTGTACCTCAAAGCCCTCGGCAATCACATCAAAATCGCGCACTACCTTTTTTACAAATCCTTTGAAGTATTGCTCCTCAAGGCGCTTAGGGACAAGGATGTGGTCTTTGGTGAAAAACGGCTGAAGCTTTTTGCCGTCAATGACTTTAAAAGTATATAACGTATCATCGATTACGACAGCACAAGGTTGCCACGAGAGAAATATATGTGAACGATTTTTCAGTTTGGAGACTACGCCCTCCGACCGAAATTGCATCGAATACCGGATACCTTCATCAGTACGGCTAAAATAAAAAATAGTTTCGGCAGGCTCCTTTTTGACCGCAATACGCTGAGAAAGCTGTTGTTTGATGCCTTGATTTTCTTTGAATAAAACAGGTATATTACTCTCTTTCAGGCGATCCGCAATTTCATAGACTTTTTTCTGAACAAAAGGCCGGATGTGATTCTTGGCATAATCTTCTGGCACCGTTTCGTAAAATTGTTGAATACCCTGGTTTTTGTAGTGGCTGGTCCGGGCAAAGCGCCTCAGGATTTCGGTATCGCTGTATTCGCCGGTCAGCTTAACCACCCCGGCTTCCGATTCATCCCACTCCTCGTGGTCCACATCCTGGGCAGTGATATTATCCTGAATTTTCCATGCCTCTAATTCGGGATTATACTCAGCCAAAAAAGGCTTGAAAATATACCCGAGTACTCTATGATATCGTAAGGCAACGATTACCTGCTGAGCCATCCGCAAACTTTTGATCCTTCAATTCTGTCAAAAAAAAAAGCTGCTAAAATAAGGAATTCCTGATTTTTATAATCAAATCATTCCCTATTTAAACAGCCTTTTGTGTTACTGTGATAAGTATATACTTTTCCGATTCGCTTCAATAATCAGGCATGAAGCTTTTCGTACTTAGCCTGGAGCTCATCCTGAGACTCTTCGTTATTAGGATCTTTTTCAATGGCGTCAACCGGGCATACTTCCATGCATTGAGGTTCGTCATGTGCTCCAACACATTCGGTACATTTTTCCGGAACCACATAATAGATGTCTTCTGCTAAGGCCTCTTTTTCGCTATCGTCCTGCAGACTGGTTCCTTCTGCCAGGGTATAAGGTTCGCCACCGGGATAGATTGCCGTGTTCGGGCATTCCTGAACACATGCATCGCAATTAATACATTCTTCGTTTATAAAAACTGCCATAACTTATTTTTTTAGGTTAAACATTTAGGTCAAAGATAATGAATTTAATATCATCGCTCGTTAAAACTGATTCTAAATTATGGGGTTATAAAATTTTGTGGTTTACTCTCTTTGGAAAAAATAAGCTGGTTTTTTAGCCCTTATCCAGGTATACCCGTTTTACTTCGGGGACTTTCTCCTTTAAAATGGCTTCAACACCTTCACCGGTTATATCTTTATTGACGGGGCATACCCGGCACTGCCCCTTTAGTTTCAAATAGACCTCATCTTCCTCATTGGTTTGTATGAGTTCTATATCACCTCCATCTTTCTGAAAGAATACTCTCAAATTTTCAACTTCCTGTTTTATTTTATCTTGATCCATATTAAATTATCTAATCCGTTTTGTTTTATAAAATTAATAATATTTATTTAGATTTATTAAATTAACAACAAAAAATCCTGTTAACTATGATCACTTCCCCGCTCATTAGTGTGTGGTACTTTTATACCTGCTCTGGCAATAGCACCTGGAAAGTGCAAAAGCATCCTGATACATTGTATTCTTGCTATATTATCGTATTTTTGCTTCAAAATTCCGTTGCATGAAGCTTTCGGTGATTATTGTCAATTATAACGTCAGGCATTTCCTGGAACAATGCCTTCATTCTGTGCGTAAAGCTTCGGTAGATTTACCGATGGAGACTTTTGTCGTCGACAATTCATCGGTAGATGGCTCAGTGAAAATGATTCAGGAAAAATTTCCTGAAGTCCGGTTAATTGCCAACAAGGAGAACATTGGCTTCTCCCGTGCAAATAACCAGGCTATTCGACAAGCTTCCGGTGAATATATTCTTTTGCTGAATCCTGACACTATTGTAGAACAAAATACGTTCGCGGATGTGGTGGACTTTATGGACAAACACCCTGAGGCCGGAGGTTTGGGGATAAAGATGGTAGACGGTAAGGGTCATTTTCTGCCCGAATCCAAAAGGGGCTTGCCTACACCGGAAGTGGCATTCTATAAGATTTTTGGCCTTTCCAAATTATTTCCGCATTCCAAACGTTTCTCAAGATATCACCTGGGACACCTTCCACAGGATGAAATTCACGAAGTTGAAGTGCTCGCCGGGGCTTTTATGTTATTACGGAAGAAAGCTCTGGATGCGGTTGGTTTACTGGATGAAACATTTTTTATGTACGGAGAGGATATCGACTTATCGTATCGTATCTTACAGGCCGGATATAAAAATTACTATTTTCCGAAAGCTCGTATCATACATTATAAAGGAGAAAGCACAAAAAAGGGGAGTCTGAATTATGTTTTCGTCTTTTACCAGGCTATGGTCATTTTTGCCCGGAAACATTTTTCCAAACAAAAAGCCTCCGTCTTTTCCTTTTTTATCAATATGGCTGTTTATTTCAGGGCTTTTCTGGCTATTCTAAGCCGTTTTTGGTCCAAGGGTTTGTTCCCATTACTGGATGCCCTGGTTTTATCAGCCGGGATGATAGGCATTAAGAATTTGTGGGAAAGCAATGTCATATTTACAGGGGGCGAAGGACATTACCCCCTGCATCTTGTCTATATTATGCTTCCGGCTTATATTCTGATCTGGCTGCTGTCGGTGTTTTTAAGCGGCGGATACGATAAGCCTGTATACCGGTATAAAATATTGCGGGGCTACCTGGTAGGTACTATCATCATCCTCGCCGGTTATGGGCTCCTGAGCGAGGAATATCGTTTTTCACGAGCCATAATTGTCTTCGGAGCTTTGTGGGGTAGTCTGGCGAGTATAGCCCTCCGGTATATTGCCCGCTTCCTGCGGATAAAAAATTTCAGGATGGGGGACGAACAATCCCGTCGTTTTATTATTGTCGCCAACGAGGAGGAAAGCGATCGTATTTCTGACCTGATTCGAAAAACCTACAGTCAACCCGGCTTTATCGGCCTTGTGAGTCCTTCAGATAATGTGCCCGATAACCACGGCTACCTGGGAAGTCTTTCCCAAATCCGCGATATTATTACCATCTATGGTATCAATGAGATAATTTTTAGTGCCGATGATATCCCGGCCAGGAATATTATTGATCAAATGTCTTCATTGCAGGGTATGCAAGTGGATTATAAAATAGCTCCTCCCAAAAGTTATAGCATTATTGGCAGCAATTCAATAAGTACTAGCGGCGATTTATATATCATCGATATCAATTCTATCTCCAAGCCCAATAACAGAAGAAACAAACGCTTGCTGGATTTTGTGCTGGCAACGGTTTTACTGGTTAGCACTCCCGTTAGCATATTCCTTGTAAAAAAACCGCTAAAATTTATTTCTAATATGCTTAAAGTAATGGCAGGAAAAAAGACTTTGGTAGGATACTCCGATTCCGGCGGAAAGGAAATCTACAACCTTCCGAATCTGAAAGCCGGTATTCTTTCACCGGCTGATAATGTAAAATTGAGGCAGTTGAACAGGGAAACCCTCCAACGACTCAATCTGTTGTATGCACGCAATTATAATGTATACAATGATTTAAATATTATATATCGCGGTTATAGGGAATTAGGTCGTTAAAGGTGTGGTAAATATGATAAACATTTTGTTTGATGATTTGTTAAAAATTTGCGTTCACGAATTGAATAAAGATCAGAAATATTACTTAACTATAAAACTATGGCAAAATTTGAAATAGTGATGCCCAAAATGGGCGAGAGTGTCATTGAAGCAACTATCACTAAATGGCTGAAAAAAGAAGGCGATACCGTTGAAGAAGATGATTCGATTGCTGAAATAGCCACCGATAAAGTAGACTCGGAAATCCCCTCCCCGGTTGAAGGTACGATCAAAAAACTGCTTTATAATGAAGGTGATACGGTAGCTGTCGGAGAAGTCATTGCTGAGATGTCGGTAGAAGGAGAAGAAGGAGAAGGAGAAGGAGAAGAAGAAGGCGAAGAAGAAGCCACCGAAGAAAAGTCTACAGCTTCCTCCGGCAAGGAAGAGACAAAAGCCCAGGAGCCTGCTGAACCTGAAAAAGGACAGGTTCCGGTATCTGAGACAGACATAAAAAATTATTCGGCCAAAGACTTCGAGTCTCTGAGCGGCTTTTATTCCCCCCTTGTACGAAGTATTGCACAAAAAGAAAATGTCAGCGTTGAAGAGCTTCAATCTATCCAG
Organism: Bacteroidales bacterium; assembly: GCA_021738485.1. GTDB lineage: Bacteria > Bacteroidota > Bacteroidia > Bacteroidales > JAIPAH01 > JAIPAH01. Next base: position 5,954 of record JAIPBX010000053.1, read on the forward strand.
GGAAGTGGTAAGGAAGGAAGAGTAACCAAACGGGACATCCTGAATTACATCGAAAAAAGAGGCGAAAAAGGGAAAGCAGCGGCGACCCAGGAACCCTCCGCGCCTAAAGAAGAGCCGGCTGCTCAGACCTCTGCTGCTTCTCAGCCTTCAGGAGCCACTCAGGCAATACAAGCGCCCAAAGTACAGGCATGGGAAGGCGATAACATCATTGAAATGGACCGCATGCGCCGCATGATAGCCGATCATATGGTTACATCCAAACATGTGTCTCCCCACGTAACCATGTTTATCGATGTGGATATGACCGATATCGTAAACTGGAGAAACAAGGTTAAGAAAGAATTCCAGCAACGCGAAGGGGAAAAAATCACCTTTACACCAATATTTCTTGAAGCAGCGGCTAAAGCCCTGAAAGATTATCCGCGAGTGAATGCTTCCGTTGATGGATACAACATTATAGAACGTAAGAAAATCAACATTGGCATGGCAACGGCTTTGCCCGACGGAAACTTGATTGTGCCGGTTATCAAAGATGCCGATCAGAAAAATCTTCTGGGATTGACTAAGAGCGTTAATGATTTGGCCAACAGAGCCCGAAACAAAAAACTGTCTCCGGATGAAGTGGCAGGAGGAACTTTCTCGCTGACTAATTTCGGTTCCTTCAACAACATTACGGGTTCTCCCATTATTAATCAACCGGAAGTAGCCATCCTTGGAGTAGGTGCTATACAGAAAAAGCCGGTGGTAGTTGAGTCGTCTGCCGGCGATATGATTGGCATACGCCATATCACCATTTTGTCGATAACCTTTGACCACAGGGTTGTAGACGGTGCTATGGGCGGTATGTTCCTTAACCGGGTAAAACATTACCTGGAGAGCTTCGATACGGAACGCAACATGTAGTATTTTTCACAGAAGAAAAAATAAAGCTTTGCAAGGGGAAATTTTTTATCTTTGCCCCCACTTGCAAAGCTTTTTAATTAAATGATTATATGGATCTTAAGTTAACAAAACCACTAGCTTTTTTTGATTTGGAAACCACCGGTACGGATGTGGGAAAGGATAAAATCGTGGAAATAAGTATTCTGAAAGTACACCCGGATAATTCCCAGGAGACTTATACCAAAAGGATTAATCCCGAAATGACTATACCGGAAAAAACCATCGCCATTCACGGTATCACAAACGAGGATGTAAAAAACGCACCCACTTTTCCACAAGTTGCCGGAGAGATTAATCAGTTCTTAAAGAATTGTGATCTGGCTGGATATAACTGCCTGAAGTTTGATGTGCCTTTATTAGTGGAAGAATTCCTCAGGGCGGATGTGGATTTTGAAATTGATAACCGTCGTGTGATTGATATTCAGAATATCTTCCATAAAATGGAACCTCGTACCCTGCATGCGGCTTATCGCTTTTATTGTGAAAAAGACCTAACCAATGCCCATAGTGCTGAGGCGGATACGATAGCTACTTATGAAATTCTTAAAGCCCAGTTGGAGCGTTACCATGAACAACCCTATCATGACCGAAAGGGAAATAAAACCTACCCCGTGCAAAATGACACCAATACGCTGCATGATTTTTCGCATTATCACAAAAGTGCAGACCTTGTTGGTCAAATCATTTATGACGAAAACGGAGTAGAAGTCTTTAATTTCGGGAAACATAAAGGCAAGGCAGTTCGCGATGTCTTCAAAAAGAATCCCGCATATTACGATTGGATGATGAAGGCCGATTTCCCGCTTTATACCAAAAAATTAATCACATCTATTAAACTCCGTGAGTTTAACAAGGGAGAAAGCAAAATTAAATAGGACTCTTTCTTTTGGGATGTTCAAATCACTATAAATCGTTCTAAAGACGGCCGGTTTATTTATCAGGATACCGAGCCTGGCAAATGGTGCTTGAAAATCGGTAAAGAAATTCATCAACTTTTACTCCTGATTCTTTCTGTCGAATAAGCTAGACAGGCAGTAAAAGGAAATTACTGAATGTCATAATAAAAGTTTCACATTGAAAAATTGAAATAGTGAATTTCAATATACCTGGCAGCATAAAAAAACCGTCCTGATAAAATTACCCGGACGGTTCTAATCAAATAATAAACCAAAGATATTATATTACGCCTTGCTCAAGCATTGCGTTGGCAACCTTGAGGAAGCCGGCAATATTTGCTCCTTTTACGTAATCGATATGTCCGTCTTCTTGCGTTCCATGCTTCTGGCATTGGTTATGAATATCCCGCATAATTTTCTGCAGGCGCTCATCTACCTCTTCACGTCCCCAATTCAATTTCATCGAGTTTTGTGTCATTTCAAGGCCTGAGGTAGCAACACCTCCGGCATTAACGGCTTTGCCGGGTCCGAAGAGTACTTTGTTTTCATCAAAAACCTCTATGGCTTCCGGTGTGGAGGGCATATTCGCACCTTCAGCAATACAAATACAGCCATTGTTCACAAGTGTTTCTGCATCTTTTTCATTGAGCTCATTTTGTGTTGCACAAGGCATGGCCACATCTACTTTCACTTCCCATGGGTGTTTACCTTCATGGAACTGTGCTTCTGGAAATTCGTAGGAGAAAGGTTTGACAATGTCCTGGTTGGAAGCCCTTAACTCCAGCATATATTCAACCATTTCATCGGTAAGGCCGTCCGGGATATGGACATAACCGTCAGGTCCGGATAGCGTTACCACTTTACCGCCCAGTTGGTTAATTTTCTGAGCTGCTCCCCATGCGACGTTACCAAATCCCGAAAGCGCAACAGTTTTTCCTTCAAAGCTGTCGCCGCGGGTTCTAAGCATTTCCTGGGCAAAATATACAGCTCCGAAACCCGTAGCTTCCGGACGTATTAGTGAACCACCCCAATTGAGCCCTTTACCGGTCAGCACGCCTGTATTTTCACGAGCCAGTTTTTTATACATGCCGTAAAGGAAGCCGATTTCACGACCACCAACACCAATATCGCCAGCAGGCACATCGGTTTCGGGGCCAATCAACTTCCAAAGCTCCAGCATGAAAGACTGGCAGAATCGCATGATTTCATCATCCGATTTTCCTTTGGGATTAAAGTCTGAACCACCTTTGCCTCCGCCCATGGGTAAGGTAGTTAGGGCATTTTTGAAAATCTGTTCAAAGCCCAGGAATTTGAGGATACTAAGGTTAACACTAGGGTGAAATCTTAAGCCACCTTTATAAGGGCCAATGGCATTGTTAAACTGAACGCGGTAACCAATGTTTACTTCTACTTTACCATTATCCGTTACCCAGGGCACTTTAAAGGTAAGCACCCGATCGGGTTCTATCAAGCGCTCGACGATGCTTTTGCTCTCAAATTGCGGGTTCTCATTCAAAATGTCTTCAAGTGTTTCCAACACTTCCCGTACTGCTTGTAAATATTCTCCTTCACCCGGATGCTTTTGTTCCAGGTTACTCATTACTTTTTCGATGTCCATTGCTTCAACTTTTTTTGTTTCAAAATTGCTAATACACGTTAAAATATTAACATTGTTATTTAGTTAACAAAGGCAAAGGTATGAACTTCAATTGAATTCTACCAAACTTTTGCCCTAGATTAGTTTTTTTGACAATCAGGCATTTCCGAAAACGGAAACGTTTGCATAACTTATTAAAAATTAAATGCTTGTGCAAGCATGTTGTCAAAGAACCAGTACAAAATTCGCAAAAATAATTTGTAGACTGATTATAAATTATTCATAGAAGCGGGTTCCTTTTCCTCAACTACCTTTCCCTTGTTATAGACGACAATTTTGCTGACCTCTCCATCTTTGTTATAGTGAATCGCCTTTCCGTGCTTCCTGTTATTTTTATAAGGTACTTCCCTCTGCTTTTTCCCGTTGGGATACCTGGAAACCTGCACCCCATCCCCATTTTTAAATTGGGCTTCTCCTATTTTTACGCCATTTACACTCCACCAACCCCATTCACCGTTATAGAGGCCGCTTTTAAAATATCCCAAAATTTTAAGCTGCCCATTACGATACCACACTTTGTATTCCCCATGGAGCGTATCATTATTATAAGTTTCCAGGCTTTTCTTATTCCCGTTGGAAAAAAACTCCTTCACTTTCCCATTAAGCTTGTCATTTTTATAATGTTCCACAAGTTTTTTGGTTCCCTTATAAAAATACCGTGTAACTTTTCCTTCAAGTTGACCCTGGTTATATTCGGCTTCCATTTTAAGATTTCCGTTCTTATGGTACCATGTGCATTTTCCATGATACTCATCGCCCTTAAGATGCAATTCTGCTTTCTTATTTCCATTCGAATAATACTTGGTTTCCTTTTGCTTGCAAGCTACAAAGAGTAAAGCTAACATTGCGGTCAGGCCCGTTAAAACTATCTTCTTCATAATCTATTTCAGTTTATAACTTAAAATCAATATCCATAGGCGGATACTGAAAGCTTATCCACAAGAAAGGATTCGCCTTTGCGGTTCCAAATATACACTTTTAAAAGGTAATTGGCTGAATTCAACTTATACGTTTCCGGAGTAAAGACTACCTCCTGCCATTTCCCAAGTTTTTTGGAAAAATGCTTTAATGACACACCTTTCCAGAACACCTGCTGATCATCTTCATCAAAAATAGAAACTACCCACATAGCATTGGAAAGAGGCCGATCGGAATAAAGCTTACCTTTAATCTCAATTTCTTTGATACCTTGTCTGCCAAATTCATAATTCCCGGTAAATTCCAGGTCATATTTCTGATCCTTTTCCATTCTGTAGACCTTTCTCCCCAAAGTATCCGACAGATTTCCTTCATTGTTCCCCAAATCCGTGGATTTATCGGAAAAATCCTCATATACCAACACATCTGCAGGAACTCCTTTTCTGAAAACCGAGTCATATATTTGTCCTTCATCTTCGGAAAACAGCGTAATCCGGGAAAGATCGCCATAATTTTTATCTTCTGCCACTAATGGGAAATACCCTCTTATTATATCGTAAAGCTGTGGATTGAAGGGTTTCGTCCAGGCAAAGCATACCCTTGATTTTGATGTTTGGGCAAGAAAATCTGACAAGTCATCCAGCTCGCCTTTTTCGCCGTTTAAAATCTTATCAAATTTCACCGGACTATCATCAAAATAATAATTAATATAGTAAGGATCATTCACTACAAGGATATTAGCGACTTCATCGTCTTCGTATTCCTTATTCCATTGCCTAAAATGCTGCGCAACTCCTTTAAATTCACCGAAGTGCTGTTCTTTATAAAAAGCGGCAATTCCATCGGGTGGTATTACAAGGAACGCTGTAAATACATATATGAGGTAGTGGGAAACTTTGTTGCTCTTGATCCAGGAAAAAACCATAAAAAGGAAAAAAGGAAACACAAAAATCATTGTAGAATGCTGCAGTACCGGATTTATGAAAAGAGAATAACCGAAGCCTATTACAAATACGGTGAGAAAAAGCACGGAAGATATTGTATGATATTTTGTCCACCGTGGGACTTCGTTGGAATGAATAAGGGTAGCTGCAACAATGGCAATGGAAACAAAAAGCAAAAACCTGGATTCGTTAAATACGTAAACCAAGTGGTTAAAGATCCATACAGCGGAGGGCTGCTCCAGCCACCCTCCCACTCCCCCAACCGATAAATGGAAGAGTGTGACGGGAAGGTGTGGCAAAAACAGTACCACGGCAATAAATCCAGCCAACAGGTAGGGCCATAAACGGTTTTTCCGTACATAAAATAAACCGGTCACACCTAGCACCAGTACCGTCAGGAAGCTAAAATAATGATTATACATGGCCAGCGCATAGCCCAATCCAGTCAAAAGGGAATAGGTCCATTTGGGTTTCTCTCTGAAAACAAGGCTATCCCAAAAATAGACTGTCAACAGAACAAGAAACAACCCTGAAATGTAGGGCCGGGCAATCTGGCTGTATAAGACGGAAAACTCCAGCAGCGCCATTGCCATTCCTGCGTAGAAGGCCGGAGTCTTTCCAAACCAGCGCCGGGCAATAAGATACCCCAAAAGTACCGAGAATATTCCCATAAGCACAAAAGGTAAACGCACGGCAGTGGCCGATAAACCAAACAACTGCGTCCAGTAGAACAAAAACACCTGGACGCCGGCCGGATGACCGTCCACCTTTACCCCTTCCCTGATTAATTGGCTGAAAGAATCAAAGTTAAGTCGTGATAAAGCGCTTAATTCATCGTTACTTAAGGACCAGGTGTCATAGTGGTAAAAACGCACAAACGAAGCAACCACTAAAATGATAGCAAGAGGAAGATACGTTTTTAGTTTATTCATACTCATTTTTCCTGTTGTAAGGATCTTTGCCTGACGGTTTCATACAGGATAATACCATTACTTACCGATACATTCAGGGAATCTATCGAACCCATCAAAGGAATTTTTGCAATAGCATCGGCTTTTTGCAGAATTGTTGTCTCTATTCCTTTATCTTCAGAGCCAAGGACAATAGCGGTGGGTTTTGAATAATCATTCTCGTAATACAGCTCCCCGCTTTTTTCTGTACAGGCAACCACCTGTACGCCATATCCTTTCAGTAAATCAATACTTTTTGCAAGGTTAAAACTTCTGTTGACAGCGATTTTTAACAGCGCGCCGGCAGAAGTCTTAACTGCGTCGGCGTTAATCATGGCTCCTCCTTTGGCGGCTGTGACAATTACGTCTACTCCTGCGCATTCCGCTGTGCGGGCAATGGAGCCAAAGTTGCGCACATCCGTAATATGATCCAGCACCAGCACCAGCGGCGATCGTCCTTCTTCAAATATCCGCATCAACACTTCTTCAAGGTCTACGTAAGTCACCTCAGCGATATAGGCTATCACTCCCTGATGATTCTTTCCGGTCACTTTATTCAAAGCTTCTGTGGGAAGCGGCTGCATCGGAATCATTCGTTCCCTGGCGAGGGATCGTAACTCCGAGACCAACTCCCCTTTCAGGCCCTTTTGAAAAAGGATTTTTTCCAGCTCCCGGCCGCTCTCGATCGCTTCTATTACCGGCCTTATTCCGTAAAGTAATTCAGTTTTATTTTTCATGATTTATTTTTTCCATTTTTCCACTGCCTTATACCAGGGCAGTCTGTATTCTTCTTTTCTATCCAAAACAAAATTGTTAAAAGCAAAGGGCTTATTGCTTCGTTCAAAACGAAATTTCAGCGATTCGATGTTTCCCGGTTTACCGTATATCCATTCTTCGCTGTTCTCATAAAAATGAACGATATCGGGTGGACCCATAACAATATAAAGCATGCCCCTATCCGTTTTCCATCCGGCTTTATAGGATGTATACAGGATATTGGCCATTTCCACCCGTTCGTAATACTTTTCTTTCATGTTAAATGCCCGCCTCGAATCGCCGGCGGCCTCGTGCCAATAATCCTCCAGGGCAGCCCTGGGATTGGAAGCTCTTTGTATGGTTGTATGCTCTTTGTTGGTAGTAACATATCGGAGAGCGCTAATTTTTGTTTCTACTGATCCGGCTTTAGGGAAATCTCCGGGAGCGGTATAAAACAAACCTTTCGCTTGCCTGGAGGCCGGGGTTTTTATATGATACAAAAGAGGTTTTTCCGATACTTTAATTTGGTTATCAACTAGCGACACTGTTTCCTTTGTCTCTACCCTGGTTTCGCTCTTCAGGTTCGGAACAAATGGAGGGGCGGCAATGGAAAAAGCACCGGCCGGAAACACCTCTGCCCGGAGTTGACTTTGCGTCTTTCGGTACTCTACCCGGTATTCTTTGTAATACCGGCTAAAGTGAGGAAAGTGAATCCGCTGATTAGGAGTACGGAATAAAAAATTCTGCTGCCCGGGCTTTTTTGTCTTGTTTACACGATAGTACCTGTGGATTTTTTTTCCGGAGTTTTTATCCGTGAAAGTAATTTCCATATGTCCTTTCAATCCTTCATCTACAGGCAACACAATTTGATGCGTCAAAAATTTGTCACGCCCGAAATACAAAGAGTCATCATACACCACGGTGGAAGAATCCACCAGGACATTGGAGCTATACGACGAATATAATTCATAAAAAAGCGAATAGGTGGCCTCGTAATACTCTTCGTCTTCTTCGCTTTTTTCATATTTGAGACCCGGAAGATAAATCCTGAAAATATAGAGCGAGTTGCTATCGGATTGATGAAGCACTCTGCCCCGGAACTGTGTCGCTGTCGGGATTCTTTTATACAAGTGGTCGTAATTTCGTGTTGTAAGCTTATTGGTTGATATACAGCTATTAAGAATTATGGCTGCTGCCATCACAACAAAAACAATCACGGGTATGAAAAAAAATCTTCTCATTCTTCCTCCTCCAATTCGTTGAGATAATTTCCCGGAATATCCTTACTGGTTTTAGCCCCCAATTCTTTGAGCCTGTGGGCTGTTCGTGATATACTCTGTTGAGATCCCGATAATTTATTTTTCAACTCGTAATACGATTTTTCAGTTTGTTTAATAGGTTTTTCCATTTTTTCAAATTCGCTGAGAAACGCGGCAATACGGTCGTAAAGTTTACCTCCTTCGCGGGCAATTTTCAGGGCATTATGCGTCTGTTTTTTCTGTTTCCACAACGAAGCTATTGTTTTAAGAGTAGCCAGAAGTGTGGTAGGACTGACAATAACTATTTTCCTTTCCCAGGCGTATGCGAAGAGTTCTTTGTCATTCTGGAGAGCCACGCTGAAGGCCGACTCAATCGGTAAAAAGAGCAATACGAAATCCGGGGTATCCAGTTTTTCGGAGAGGTGATACTCTTTATCACTGAGGCTTTTGATGTGATTCCGAATTGAGAGTGTGTGGTTCTTGAGCTGTTTCCGGCGCTCCTCATCCGTTTCAGCCTCCACCATATTGTTATAGGCTGTCAATGATACTTTGGCATCAATAATAACATGCTTATCATCGGGGAGGTAAACCACTACATCAGGGCGATAAGTATCCCCGTCACTTCCCGTCAGGGAAACCTCTCGCTGATATTCGGCATCCTTCTCCAGGCCGCTTCTCTCCAACACTTTTTCCAGCAATAATTCGCCCCAGTTTCCCTGCTTTTTGATATCACCCTTAAGGGCCCTTGTCAGATTATTGGCCTCGTCTGCCATGCGCTGGTTTAACTCATACAGGTTTTTTAGTTCTGTCCGAAGACTCGACTGTTCTTTAATATTGTACTGATGCGTTTCGGTAACTGTTTTTTCAAATTTCTCAATGCGTTCTTTCAAGGGGGAAAGAATTTCATCGATCTTTTTCTGATTGGCTTCGGCAAAATCGCGGGAATTGTTTTTCAAAAGACGCGAGGCAATATTTTCAAACTCGGTAGTGAATTTCTTCCTGATTTCATCAAACTCCTTATTCTTTTCCTGCAGCCTCTTTTCACTATTGTGCAGTTCATTCTCTTTTGCCGAAAGTTTGCTACCAAGCTCAAACGAACGCTGCTGTTCACTGCGTAACTCCTCTTTTTTTTCGCCCAGCTCCTGTTTGACGTGATGATACTGATTCTGACTTACTTCAAGCCTGGCGTTTAAAGTTGTAATCTGATGTCGTAGTTCCGAGGTTTGTTCTTCGCACTTTTTTCTAATTCTGCTTTTCAGCAGAAAAGAAAAGATTAACCAGCTAATCAATGCCGTGGTCCCCACAGCAAGTATGATAAGCGTAACTGATGCCATAACCAATTATAATTTCAGATAAAGGTATAAAAAACTAAAGGTTTCTGTCATTCCAATCGTCTTCATTACGGTTTGAATTTATTGATATCATTTAAAATCAGGATATAGTAGATACTTTTTCCGCAGTTGCCTGAACTCCTTTAAATCATCCTCCCATGTTTTTCGTATTTGTGCGGCCGTCATACCCTTTTCAATCTGCTGCCTCAATTGGGTAGAACCCGCCAGTTTATCAAAATAGGAATTAAAGAATTTATCTTTTTCTTTCAGGGAGTGGTAGGCTTTAATCAACCAATCCAGGTGCAACTGATGGGGTTTGTTCTGAAAATTCCGCCCGTAATTAGTGAGCTTTTCTCCGCGGCATACTTTGCCCTGCTGCTTGGGATGCTGGCTTCCTTCGCCGGGCTGCGGGACAAAAGTGTAATCCCCGTAATCAAGTTGCGGGTGGCCGTAAATGGAAAAAGGATGCTCTGTTCCCCGACCTACGCTTACTGAGGTTCCTTCAAAAAAGCACAGCGAAGGATACAAATATACCGAGGCCATATCAGGGAGATTAGGTGAGGGTTTAACAGGGAGTTTGTAATATTTTTCATGGGTATAATTTTCAGCCAGCACCCATATTAAATCACAGTCCCCGTTTATCCATCCTTCGTCATTCACCATATGAGCGTATTCGGCGGCCGTCATGCCGTGAACTACCGGAATCGGATGCATCCCGACGAAGGACTTATGGGAAGGTTTCAGCATCGGGCCGTCGACATAAAAGCCATTCGGATTGGGACGGTCAAGGATAATGAGCCGGGTGTTCGTTTCCGCGCAAGCTTCCATAACATAGGTAAGAGTCGAAAAATAGGTGTAGAAACGCGCGCCCACATCCTGGAGGTCAAAAACAACAATCTCCACATCCTCGAGCTGGCGGGGCTTAGGCTTCCTGTTGTCGCCATAGAGCGAGATTACCGGTAAGCCTGTTACCGTATCCGTCGAATTATAGAGATAAGTCCCCGCATCGGCTTTTCCGCGGAAGCCATGTTCGGGACTGAATATTTTTTTCAGATTGTAATTCATACTTACCAGGGTATCCACAAGATGAGTGTCCCCAATCTTTGAGGTATGATTAGCCACCACCGCAAAAGGCTTATCCCCGACAAATGGAAGATAAATCCAGATACGCTCGGCGGCGGGAGTTATATCATTACTATATTGATTTTGTCCTTGCAGGGGTAAAATCTTGAAGAAGACAACCGCTATCAATATCAAAACAAATTGGTATTTTCGCATAGCAAATTTTTGGTGCAATAATAAAGAAATTATAAGTTGAATACAGAATTATTCATATCCCGAAAGACACTTTCAAAGGACAGTTTTAACTATTCGCGCCCCATAATCCGGATTGCTATCCTCAGTATTGTCCTGGGTATTAGTGTGATGATTATTTCTGTAGCTATTGTCACCGGTTTTCAGCAGGAAATCAGGGACAAAGTAGTGGGCTTTGGTTCTCATCTTCAAATATCCCGCTTTGAATCAAATCAATCGTTTGAAAGGGATCCCGTATCTACACGGCAAGATTTCTACCCCGATGTCAATATTGAAAATATTCGTCACATTCAGGTTTTTGCCATGAAAGCCGGCATCATAAAAACGAAAGAGCAAATACAGGGAGTGGTCCTTAAAGGAGCCGGAAAGGATTACGATTGGAGCTTTTTTGAGGATAAAATTAAAAAAGGTGAAATCCCTCAGTTCCCGAAAAATGAGGCGTCTAACAAGGTGTTGATTTCCAAAACACTTAGCAAAACACTCAAGCTTGACACAGGGGATAAATTAAGAATGTATTTCATCATAGGTAAGCATCAAAGAGGCAGAAAGTTCACCATTTCGGGAATTTATGAAACGGGGTTGGTGGATTTTGATAAAAAATTCGTGATCGGGGATATACGCCACATTCAGAAGCTTAATGGATGGGAGAAGAACGAGGTCGGTGGTTTTGAAGTTCTGGTTAATGATTTTGACAAACTGAACGAAACCGGAAGAAAGCTCTATAAGGAAATTCCCTATGATTTGAACATACAGTCCATTCGGTCGCTGCATCCCGAAATTTTTGATTGGCTGGAGTTACAGGATATGAATGTTATCATCATCCTTATTATTATGATTTTAGTGGCCTCCATTACCATGATTAGTACCCTGCTTATTCTGATACTGGAGCGCACCAATATGATAGGCATTCTAAAAGCTCTGGGGATGAAAAACAAAAGCATTCGGAAGGTTTTTCTCTACAATGCCACATTTATTGTAGTTCGGGGCTTGCTAATTGGCAATGCGGTGGCCTTACTTCTGGCTTTTGTTCAGGAGTACTTCGGCCTCATCACCCTACCCCAGGAGTCGTATTTTGTAAGCGTCGTGCCTATCAATCTCCAGATTATGGACTTATTATGGATTAACGCCGGCACGCTTGCGGTTTGTTACCTAATGATGATTGTCCCTTCGATGATTATCAGCGGTATTTCCCCGGTGAAAGCTATTCGTTTCGAATAGAATTACTTTTATGCAAACCACATTCTTTGGTTTCCGGATTTTCCCACCACCAGCGACCGGCACGTATGTCTTCGCCCGGCATCACAGCCCTTGTGCAAGGCTGGCATCCAATACTGGGGAAGCCTTTATCATGAAGCTTATTGTAAGGTATCCGGTAGGTTTTGATGTAATTCCATATATCCTCATGGCTCCACCCAATTAATGGGTTAACCTTTAAGATGTTATGCTGGTCGTCCCATTCCACGGTATGAAAATTGTTTCTCGTGACCGCCTGCTCGCGTCGCAATCCGGTAAACCAGGCTTCTTTATCTGCCAGGGCCCGCTTCAATGGCTCGGTCTTACGAATATGGCAACACAGCTTACGGTTTTCTACACTTTTATAAAAAAGATTGATCCCCCGCTCATTCACCATCTCTTCCACTTGTTCAGAGTCAGGAAAATAAACCTTAATATTTATATCATATCGTTTATTGGTGCGGGCCAGGACATCATATGTCTCCGGGAACATCCTTCCTGTATCCAGCATAAAAATGTTTGCCGTCTTATCTATGGCGGCTATCATGTGTGTCATCACCTGGTCTTCCGCCCCAAGACTGGAAGCAAAAGTAATTTTATCTCCGTATTCCTGTAAAAAATATTCAAGAACTTCCTCCGCAGTTGCGGCAGAAAGTTGTTTATTCAATTTGTCGATATCCACTTTATTCATGCTCTATCTTTTATATCATAACATGCAAATTTAAACTTTAAAGATTAATAACAAAAGCAACCTCATTTTTTAACTTATTGTTCAACAAAACTATCCCTAATTCAGAGCACGACGGATTTTTGAATTTAGGATTTGTATTTAAAAAATTAATAATGCTTTGGGTCGATATCAGCTCAATGTATTAAATACCTCATTCACCTGCTTTATTGTAGCGAAACATTTTCGGACGAATCAACACCCTCAGCGATTGGTCGTAGGTGATATAGTTCCACATCCAGTTGATAAAGATAAAGAAGCGGTTTTTTACCCCGACAATGGCCATAAGGTGCACAAACAGCCACAATATCCAGGCGGCGAATCCTCTCAGATGTATCAGCGGCAAATCGGCCACGGCCCTGTTTCGGCCTATGGTAGCCATTGTTCCTCTGTCCTCGTAGAAAAACAACTTCATATCCTGTCCGCGCTCATAACGCACAAGATTTTTGGACAAATGCTGCGCTTGCTGGATGGCCACCTGGGCAACTTGTGGATGACCGTTGGGGTACTGCGGTGTTTCCATGTAAGCAATATCCCCGATAGCAAATATATTTTTATATCCTTTGATACGATTATATTGGTCCACATGTATGCGATTATTTCGTGTCAGCACGCTGTCCGGCAAGCCCTTTATGGAGCGTCCGGTAACGCCGGCCGTCCAAATCAGCGTTTTGGCATGGAAATTTTCTCCCTGTTTTGTTATGATCTCTTCCCCGTCATAATCCTCCACAGGGCGGTTGAGATAGACCTGCACCCCTAATTTGCTGAGACTCTCAAAGGCTTCTTCACTTGATTTTTCAAGCATACCCTGAAGAAGCCGATCACCCGCCTCGAAGAGATAGACCTGCATCTTAGAAAAATCCAGTTCGGGGTAATCCTTTGGCAGGATATACTTCCGCATCTCAGCCAGTGCTCCTGCCAATTCAACACCTGTCGGTCCGCCGCCTACGATGACGATATTCATAAGCGCTTGTTGTGCTTCTTCATCCGTTACATTCAGGGCTTTCTCGTAGTTTTCCAATATTCTATTGCGCAGATAGATAGCTTCCGAAACCGATTTCATGGGGATAGCATTTTTCTTTACATTTTCCAGCCCGAAATAATTGGTGCTCACCCCTGTGGCTATCACCAGGTAATCATATTCCAGGTACCCAAGGTTAGTATATACCATTTGCTTTTGCGGATCGACTTCTTCCATTTTGGCCATACGAAAATGCACATCATTTTTTTTATGAAAAATCTTACGCAATGGAAACGAAATGGAAGAGGGCTCCAACCCTGCGGTAGCAACCTGGTAGAACAAAGGCTGAAATTGATGATAATTATTCCGGTCGATCAAAACAATCTGGATATTGTGGCGGGCACATTGCCTGGCTAGCTTCAGTCCGGCAAAGCCTCCACCAACAATAACCATTCGTTTGTTGTCGGGGTTGGGAATATTTGCGATTTGTTGCATTTGTTTTTATTATCTCTACCAATTCACAAAGAAATTGTTTACCTGCGATTGTTATCATCTTTACAAAATTTAATAAATTCATCAAAATAACATACTTTTGTTTTAGTTATAAAATCAATCAGATGAACAGTAGCGCTTTTACATCACAACGTCTTGCCAGCGGTCTTATAATATTAACCATTACTATTTATTTTTTAATCATAACAAAATTTTTGCTGGCCCCATTGGCATTTGCCGTGCTCTTTGCTATCATGATGCAACCCCTAACCGGATTTCTGGAAAACTATCTTAAAAACCGGATTTTGTCTATCCTGCTCACCTTTATTATCGTTCTGATACCATTGACAGCTATTATTACACTTTTTTCAATACAGCTTATCAATATTATGGAATCCCTGCCTGATATTGCCGGAAAAATAAAAGACGGGATAAATGTGATTTTCGAATGGCTGGAACAAAATACAGGATTATCTCCCGAAGACCGCAAAAGTTGGGTACAACAAAACATTTCCAACCTGATAGAAGCCCCAATGGGTTTCATAGGTACCAGCTTAACCACTTCAAGCACACTCCTGTTTAACATTGTTTTTACTATTCTGGCGCTCTTCTTTTTCCTCCTTTACCGGGTAGGTATACTCAATTTTATGCTCATGCAGTTTGGTCCCGGGAGCCGGGAGGAATTCCAGGAAATCATTCATCAAATCAGAGGCACTATCCAACACTATTTATATGGTATGCTCACCGTTATCGGGATTCTGGCAATACTCAACAGCACGGGACTGTGGATTATCGGTATAGGCTATCCATTCTTCTGGGGATCACTGGCTGCTTTATTGGCTATCATCCCTTATATTGGTACTACTATTGGAGGCGTCCTGCCTTTTGTATATGCTATTGCCACCGTTTCAACGTTGTGGCAGCCTTTAGCTGTTTTGCTTTTATATGGTACGATACAAAGCATTGAGGGGAATTTTATCACTCCAAAAGTGGTGGGTTCAAGTGTCAATGTAAATCCCCTGGTAGCTCTGATATCGATACTTATGGGAGGAGCTATCTGGGGCATTGCCGGAGTGGTTCTAGCCCTGCCTGTTGTGGCGGTAATCAAACTCATTTTTGATCATATTGATGTGCTAAAACCAATAGGCCTGCTGATGAGCGATAATGTATACAGGGAAGAAGATAAATTCCTCACTGAGCTGGACCATGAGCAGCACCGCTTCATAAACTTTCTGAAGCATAGAGGAAAGGACGAATAACGCTGCAAGGTCATCCATGTGCCCACTCGCGCGCGAATTTACCTAAATACCGCAACAGAAATTAACAAAAAAGCTGCTAATCTTGTTAACAAAATGTTTTCCAAAGATTTAGCAGCTTCTAAATTTTCACTTAAATTAGTGAAAAATCAAATCCACAAAGAAGGTATGAAAGTAATCAAG
>JAIPBX010000054.1 GCA_021738485.1 Bacteroidales bacterium
TCACCAGTTTTTCCACTTCCTCCGACTCCATGCCGTGGGCTTCCGTCATGATAGTCACGGTGGGGGCCGTCAGGTCAGGAAAGACATCCACGTTCATATTTCGTGCGATGTACAGTCCCGTTAAACTCAGAACGACCGCTCCAAGCAGTACCAGTAAGCGGTTTTGGAGTGAAAGTTTTAATATTCTGTTTAACATGTCTCCGTTTTTTTAGTGTACGTGTCCGTGAGAGGGCCCATCGCCCGACATGGAAGCCATTTTTACCTGGTAGGCTCCCTTGCTGACGACTATTTCTCCCGCTTCCAGTCCTTCTGTTATTTCCACCATGTCGCCGTTTTGCCTTCCTATCCGTACCGGTCTGCGTTCAAACAGCTCTCCCGACAATTGCACGATCACCGAATAGTTACCGTAGTCTTCCAGTAGAGCCGATTCGGGTATGGCGATGCTTTGGCCGGGTTGCCCCACGGCGATCTGTACTTCCGTAAAGCTGCCCTCCGGCATGGCTATTCGCTCGCCGACTTTGGCAAATACGGGAATCATCGGCTCATCTCGATTTACCTGTTTGCCGACAGACAGTAGTTTTCCTCCGGTAGCCTTCAGGCTGGACCACTGCCCCTCTTCAGGCTGGTAGAAAATATTCTGTATGGCATCCAGTTCGGAGGCATAGGAAGAACCGGCATGAGTCTTTAATAGCTTTGACCGGTTGGTGCCGATGGTGACCAGGGATGCTCCCTCTTCGGCATAATCGCCGTTAGCTGTATTTATAGATTTGACAAAGCCACCAAATGGGGCCCTGATTTGCTTTCCCCCGGCGGCGTATCCGGCCTTAAGCGTTTCGTAAGATGCTTTGGCCACCCGGTACTGATTCTCCGCCCGTTCATATTCCGATTTGGAAGCGATATTTTTTTCATACAACTGCTTCTTCCTTTTCCAGGATGACCTGGCCTGCTCGAAGTTGGCCCGGGCCTTCGCTATTTTAGCTTCCAGGTTGTTGGTCGTGAGTTCATCACTGCTCAGGGTCATCAGCAATTGGCCTTTTCTGACTGTGGCTCCCTGCGTCAGGTTTTCCATTGCAAAACCCACTATTCCCGAAACTTTGGCACTCAGTGTCCGGTTATCCCCGGGAGTCGCCTGCCAGGAGCCTGAGGTCGGTATGATGTCGTAAATGCTGTCTTTAACCGCCGGGGTCGTCTGAAACGGAATCCGCCAGGCTTGCTCCTTGAGGAAGGAAATTTTTCCCTCATCACCGGCTGAAGTCTCTCTCAGAGCTTTCTGTGCCGCTTCTGCCGAGGAATAAACTTCCACCTTACTCAGCACAATCCGGTCGGTTAGTTGCGGTGACTCAATGTCAAACACCAGGCGGTGGCTGCCTGCTTCCCTGGGATTCAAAGCCGGGGTGAATATCCCGGGCGACGAAGGAGCCTCCGCCTGGTTTCGAATGCCGCTGCTGCCTTTTATCAAACTCGCCGTTACCGTTCCCTTTTCTACAGGCCGGTGTTTTTCCATGACGGTGAAATGCGCGGCAAATCGGCTGACCTTCCCCTTTATAAGGGCCGGAAACTCCACGAACAGCTCGGTTTTCCCGGTCCACAGGGTGGTATCTACCATCAATGCGCTTTCCTCCGCAGCACCATGTCCACCCCCGCCCTCATGGGTATGCCCCTGCTCACGGTCTCCCTCAGGCTGACAAGAGGTCAAGGCAAGGGCTATTAATAAAATAATATATCTCATCATTTCCTTTGTTTTAATGTTTAGTGATCGTGATGCTCGCTACCATCCTCATGGGTGTGATGATTGGATTCGGCCGTATCTTTCTTTACTTTGAACTCTTCCTGGTGATGGTCTTCATCATGCGAATGACCGGACTCATCTGAATCGTGTTCGTGGCCATGCGCTTCCGTACCTTGCTCATGGGAATGCTCCTCCGTTTCATGCTGAGTGCTTTCGTTGTTGTTCTTATTTGGTGAAGAGCATGATACGGCAAATAAAGAAATTCCTGCTATAATTAAATTGATGATTTTCATGACGTTACAATTTTATGGTTTATAAATTATGTCTTCGTAATTCCGCTTTTCTTTTGTTGAGTTGGTTTTTCACTTCAAGCATGGCATCGTAGGCTTCCCGGTAAAATCTCAACTCCATATGATATTCTATGAAAGTAATGTCGCCAAGCCGGTAGGCTTCCAGCAACAGCGTATCGCTCTGCAATCCCGAAAGGGTAGACCGATATTTTTGGTATTTCTCCCTTAGCATCCGGTATTCATTGTATTTTTTCTGATACCGGGCCAAGGTTTTCGTACGGGCGGCTTCCGAATGCGTTTGCTGGTATTCCAGGCGGGCTTTGGCCGTTTTTACTTTGTTTTTATTGTTCCACAACGGTATCGAAATGCCACCATAAATCCCGCTAAAGCTTGCCCCCGGCGCATTCTGATAGTTGAACCCGGCCTTCAGGTCGGGCAGGGCCTTATTTTTCGACAGCCTGACCTGTTGGCGGGCTACCTCTTCCTGTTGCTGTAAAACGGCCAGAGCCGGATCGCGGGCTTTTTTGGCATCCCACAAGCTGTCAAGTGCCGCCAATGCCCTGCTTTGGTCATAGCCGGACGGATTAAATGAAACGGCCTTTCCGCCATTCAACTCTTTTAAAAGCACCAGCTCATTTTGCTTTTGATTTTTGAGATCCTCTGCCTTAAACTGTTGCTGCATCCAGGCCACTTTGGCCTTATTCACCTCCAGCTTGCCCACCTCTTCCTGTTCATATAATTCCTGAATATGGTTGAAAACCCGCTTTGCCTGCTGCGTGCGTTTTTGGGTAACCGCCAGTCGCTTATCCAGGTATATGATTTCGAGGAGGTGCTTTTTTGCTTTTAGAAGCAACTCCTGTCGCAAGGCTTCATATTCCAGTTGCATTTTCTGCTTCTGTTTACCAATCAGTTTGCCCCGGACGCCATAAACCGTGGGGAACTCCACCGACTGACTGATTTGCAGCTCGGTGTACGTCCCGCCTTTCCCCCAGGGGAGATAGTAAACATCGGTTTGCGGATCGGAAAGGTTGTTTTCCGTCTTCCTATCGAGATGCTTGCTTTCTATCCACGCCGAATAGGCCTGAAGTTTTTTGTTATTCTTCCCGATTTGACGCAATACTTCACTCACACCCGGGCTTTGTGCGTTAAGACCCAATGCGGTTAGGTATACGCCTATAGCGAATACAATTTTTTTGTACATGTATAGCTAATTTTTAAATGAAAAATGATTGCACAGCCCTCCTTAAAAAGGCCGGCAAATTGATTGTACGGTTGTGCTGGAATCAACTAGGAAGAATGTGGAGGCGCTCTCAATGAGCAGTTTACAAGAAAAGGGTTGTCATAAAATATGGGTCTGAATAATGCGTATCTGTATGCTCTTTCGTTTCCCGCCGGAAGTTTGATGTCATTATTTGCGGTGGTGGCTGCAAAAGGAAATGCTTTAATTGGAGATACGGTTTTCCTGATTTTGGTGGTGGGGACAAATTCGTGAATATGAAATGCATGCAGGTGTTTGTCGATAGGAACAAACAGACCCGTTTCACCTTCTGGGTTATCCGTATCACTGGGCGGAGCTTTGTGGGGGTGATCGCCGTTGTGATGATGGTCATGGTCATGAGGATCATGCTCTGTGTTATGCGTTACCTCTTCTTCCTCCTGCTCATGATGATGGTGGGTATGCGGAATGGCCATGTGAAGCATCATCATTGAGATGACCACGAAAGAAACAAGTATTTGTATATGTCTATTCAAAAACATGGAAGGCAAAGGTAATAATTTTGGAAAATGAAGGACACCGGCAAAAAAATCAATCTTTGAAATGAGACCTTCCACCTTATCCCACCCACGATGCCTGCGCTAAAAGCTGGAAGGTCAGGTCATCGAAAATGACACCAATTACTATAAATTACGCGAAGCAAATTACAACAAATTACTCTCATCTCTCATTCACCGTAGCTTTAGCGGAGGTGAAACTCACTACTCATCTCTTCTTCTCTCTCCCTGCTGACGATTTCCTGAACGCTCCTTTCACATCCTCCAGGATCATATAGAGACTGGGCACAATCACCAGGATAATGCCGGTGGCAAACACAATTCCAAAACCAAGTGAAATAGCCATAGGAATAAGGTATGCAGCCTGCCGCGACGTTTCAAGGATTATCGGCGTCAATCCTCCGAATGTAGTCAACGTAGTAAGGATAATGGGCCTGAAACGCCTTAGTCCGGCTTCATGAATAGCCTGGAAAGCTGTACGGTCCTCCCGTCGTTTGTTGGCAAAATCGATCATAATCAGGGAATCGTTTACCACCACCCCCGATAGGGCAATGATCCCCATTAAACTTACTAATGAGAGATCGAATCCCAGCAGGATGTGGCCTACCACTGCACCGAACAAGCCGAAGGGAATGGCTCCCATCACTATCAATGGCTGCAGGTAGCTGCTAAAGGCCACTGCCAGCAAGGCATAAATCACCATCATGGCCAAAGCAAAGCCGCTCCAGAGGGCTGCAGTTGATTCCCGCATTTCGGCCTGGCTTCCTTCAAAACTCCACGTAATGCCGGGATAATCAGCTCGAATCTGAGGTAGTACTTCCGTTTGAATAGACTCCAGCACGCGGGTAGTGGCACTCTTAGGTTCCACATCCATGCCAACTGTAATCACTCTTCTTCCGTCGCGGCGGTGGATGCTGGTGAAGGCCTCCCCTTCTTTCATCTCCACCACATCCATAAGCGGCACTTCCGTACCATCAGGAGCCTGGATGACAAAATCTTCCAGGTGGTGAATATCCACGCGTTGTTCTTTGGGCAGTTTCACCCTGACTTCAATTTCATTGGTCCCCCGTAGCTGCCTCATGGCCAAAGCGCCATAAAAAGCATCACGGAGCTGCTGCCCGACATCTGAAGGCGTCAATCCGAGGTTTCGCCCCTCAGGCAATAGTTTAAAATCAAATTGCTCTTTGCCGCGGTTGTAGTTATCATTCAGATCGCGTGTTGCTTCAAAAGATTCCATCTCCTCTAAAAAAGACTTGCTGGCTTTTTCCAGCACTTCAATATTCGAATGGCTCAAATCCACACTGATGTCCTGCTGCCATCCGCCAGGGCCACTTTCGGCCTCAAAGGTGATTTGGTCTACGCCTTCAATATTCCCTATCTCATTACGCCATAGCTCAATCACCTGCTGGGAAGTCATATCCCTCTCATCGGGAGGCTTCATCACAATTTCCACATCGATAAAGCTTTGCCCGCGGACGTTGGTTTTAATGCCTTCGGCTACCTCATAGAGATTATGCTCATCAAACATGCGATGTGTGGAGTTGGTAATTTCTTCAGCTACTTTGGCGGCCTGTTTTGGAGTGGTTCCCACCGG
The DNA here is from genome assembly GCA_021738485.1 of Bacteroidales bacterium. Taxonomy (GTDB): domain Bacteria; phylum Bacteroidota; class Bacteroidia; order Bacteroidales; family JAIPAH01; genus JAIPAH01. The sequence continues at coordinate 5,387 of JAIPBX010000054.1, forward strand.
AAGATTCACGCCGGCTTCAATCTCATCAGCCGCCACCTCGGGCATCATGATAATTCCCATATGGTCGCTATAGCTGTAGGCTCCGGCCATCAGAAGCGTCGACAGGGCAGCGCTTAAGGTAATGTATCGGTGTTTGAGCGCCAGGCTCAGAAAACGCCGGTAAAAATTATTTACAAATTTGTCGAACAGCCGGGTAAAACCCTGCTGCCATTTTTCGATGGTACGCCCTACGAGGTTGGAAGATTTGCTTTTGCTATGCCCCAGATGTGCCGGAAGAATGAACAACGCTTCCATAAGCGATACGGCCAGCACAGTAATCACTACCGCGGGCAGCGGCCACCAGAATTTACCGGTGGTTCCGGGAATAAATAATAAGGGGATAAAAGCAATGATATTGGTGAGAATGCTGAAGATTACCGGCTTGGCTATGTCCTTAGCTCCTATGATGGCTGCATCAATGAACCCATATCCCTCCTGCCGGTAGTGATAGATATTTTCGCCCACCACAATGGCATCATCCACCACAATCCCCAGGGCTACCAGGAACCCGAACATGGAAATCATATTGATGCTAACAGGGACAAGCGGCATAAAGACCATTCCGCCGATAAAGGAAATCACCATTCCCATCATCACCCAGAAAGCCAGGCGGTATTCCAGGAAAAGTCCCAGAATAAGCAGTACAATCACAACCGCCAGGATGCCGTTTTCGGTAAGCAGGGAGAGGCGGTCTCTGTAATCCTCCGCCCTGTTGCTGTCAATGCGGTAATTTACGCCCGGAGGGAGGGTAGTTTCATAACTTTTCATGACGTTTTTTACTTTCCCGGCAATATCCAGCGGCGACTGCTCCCCGATTCTGTAAATAGAAATCCCTACCGAAGGCTGGCGGTTAAACTGCCCGTGGAAGCCTGTTTCTTCAAAACCGTCGGTAATTGTGGCAATATCTGCCAGGGTAATTGTGCCTCCATTTTCAGAGGTAACCACTTCAATATTTCCAAACTCCCCGGACCATTGTTTACGTTCTTTCATGCGTAAAAGGATTTCTCCTGCATTCGTCTCAACAGCACCGGCGGGGATGTCGCGACTAGAGCGGGCAATGAGGCTGGCTACCTCGCCAAGTGTCAGGTTATATTCCCGGAGGGTCTGGCGAGGGATTTCCACGTGGGTGACATAATCAGGGACGTTTCCTATCTCCACCTGTGTAATTCCTTCCGTACTAAGAAGACGATCCCGCAACTGCTCGGAAAGTTTCCGCAGCGTCCAGATGTCCACATCACCGTAAAGTCCCACCTGCATCACATCGCGCTGCCGGGACTGCAGGCGCACTTCGGGTTGTTCGATATCGTCGGGGAAAGTACGGATGCGATTTACGGCCTGGTCGATATCCTGAAAGGCTTTCATCCGGTTGCTGCCGGCTACCAGTTCAATGCTGATGCTGCCGAAACCTTCATAAGCCGTTGATGTTACTTCTTTTATTCCCTGAATACCTCTTATTGCTTCTTCCACGGGAAGTATAATACCTTTCTCCACCTCAGCAGGAGCGGCTCCCGGATACACCACGCTGACTTCCACAATATCGAGCTGAAACTGAGGGAACACCTCTTTCTGGATGTTATAAGTGGTATATATCCCACCCCCGATAAGGATAAGCATCAACAAGTTGGCGGCAATGGAATTACGGGCCATAAACGCTATGGCGCCACGCTGCTTGTTTCCGGTCTCTGTGTTGGAATTCTTCATTTAATCGGTCCTCCCGTTAAGTGTGCTAATTTGAATTAGATGATGTGTTTTGTGCTGCTGAGGTATCAGATTCCAGGCGTAGGCCGGCACCGTCCACCACCGTACTCAGATTGGTGGTAACAATCCGCTCTCCTTCTTCCAGTCCTTCACTGATGTAAGCATGGTGGGCATCCTTAAGCAAAATTTTCACATCACGGATACGCAGTTTTTCATCCTCCATAACCCATACTGTCTCGTTCTTTCTCACGTAATCGCGATTCAGGCGGATCACGTCGGAGATTTCCCCTGCTTTGATGCTGGCTTCTACGTAACTTCCAAGCATCAGCACCGGCAGACTTTCCTTATCTGATTTGTATCCCAGCGGATCAGGAACATTAATCAACACCCGCGCCATACGCGTACGGTCTTCCAGTGAACCCACCAGGCGGTAGAGGTAACCTTTACGAAACTGGTCATCAGGCCAGGCCGAACGGTTACGAATCATCACTTCCGAGCCCCGGGAAGTATTTTCACCGGGAAAAGAAAGCCAGCGAAGTTTGGAAACCGGCACGGTAGCCTCCACCCAATAATTATCCAAACCCACCAATCGGCCGAGGTCCTGACCCGGCGATACCTGTGAGCCTACATTTACACTTCGGCTTAGGATTTGGGCATTGAAGGGGGCCTCTATGGAGGTCCGGTCGAGTTCAAGCTGCGCTTGTTCGACGGCGGCCCGGGCCGACTTCACCCTTGAACGGGCCGCATTGAGCTGAGGCTTGCGCAGAACCAGGTCTTTGTTTTCACCGGAAAGGGTCTCATCAATGAGCTGATAATCCTTCTGCGCCACATTCTGGCGACCCATCTCCACGTTCAAATCGGCGCGGGCTTGTTGCAGCTCGCTTTTTCTTTGCTGAAGGGTGTTTTTATAATCCGAGGGATCAATCCGGAGCAAGAGTTCGCCTTTTTCAACATATCCTCCCGGTACGAACTCATCTGCGCGGGCGATGATTTCACCGCTGACGCGCGGGCTAAGAATAATATCCTGCGAAGGCTTCACCGACCCCATCGCCACGATGGTGGGATTAAAAGTCCCCCTTTCAGCTTCCGTCACATTGACCAACATGGCTGTTTGCTTTGTAGCACCACCGCGTTTTGCGGTAGGTTCGGTATTAAATATGATCAGCGTCACCACCGCCCCAACGACTAAAATGGCTAAACTAATTAATAGCGTTGTTTTTTTATTCATGATCTTTTGTTCCTTGTTTCTTGTTCTGTGTTCCTTGTCCTGTATTCCATCTCAAACGCCCTACAAATCACACTCTAACCCGGAATCCGAAACACGAAATCCGGAATTTTTCTCTTCCCGTACTTTCGTGCTATCGTGCCATCGTACCTTCGCCAAGTCGCCAACTCGCCCCATCCACTCATTACTCCTTCGTCCACCGAAGCTTTAGCGAAGGTGGAACTCCCTACTCATCTCTCCCTATCTTCTCTCTTCTCTCTCCCTCTCTTCCCTCTTCCCTTCGCCAACTCGCCAATTCGCCAGCTCGCCATCTCCCACTACTACTCTTCTCTCATTACTCACTACTCATCTCTCACTCTCTTCCCTCTCCGTCTCAAACCCTCCGGCCAGGGCGCGATACAACGCTATGCGGTACTCCAGCAGCGTCATGCGGGCCGAGAGCAAATCCCGCTGCAATCGCTGTTCTTCATCCAGGGCCGTCAACACATCCAGGTAATCGCTCATGCCGTTAAAATATTCCAGCCTGAGTTGCTCATAGCTTTGTTGCGCCAATTCAAGCTGATTTTGTATGCTTTCAATCTTTTCGCGTTGTTTTCTCTCCTGCGCCAGGGCATCCTCCACTTCGCGATAAGCCGTGAGCACGGCCTGTCCGTATTGGTAAAGACGTTGTTTTTTCACGGCCTCAGCACGGTCCACTTCCGCTTTTCGCTGCCCGGCATAAAATAGCGGAGCAAACAAGTTCCCTCCAAAGGAGCTTACCCAACCGCTTAAAATATCCTCTACATTGCTTGAACTTGCCGTAGATGACAGGGAGGCGCTTAATGACAGCCTGGGGTAACGATTACTGATAGCCGAAGCCACATCCTTGTCGGCTGCCTTCAGGGCATTGAAAGCACTCTGCACATCAGGCCGACGCCGTAGTAGTTCTGCCGGCAGCCCGGTTTCAGGTAATGGGGGCATATCCGGCAGACTATCGCCCTGATAGTTGAAGGCTTCCTGAGGGGGTTGACCTGTAAGCACAGCCAGCCGGTTTTCGAGTACCTCTGCGCTTGCCTGCAAGGAAGCTTTCTGTTCGTGGGTACTTTCCAGCAATTGTTTCTGGCGTAGAATATCTACACTTCGGATTTGCCCACTACCGAAACGTGCTTTAAGAAGCCGGAGCGTTTTTTGGTTGGTTTCGATTTGATGATTGATTAGCTCCAACTGATTGCGGGTTTCCAGTAGCTGAAACCATGCACGGGATATCTCAGCAGAAAGCGACAGGGCTGCCGTTTTATAATCCCAGCGTGTAGCCTCGGCTCTGAATCGTTCGGCTTCCACTTGCGAGCGAATTCTCCCCCACAAATCCACTTCGTAGGAGGCTGATGCATCCAGGCTAAGGTTATCGCGCAGTACCGTATTGCCGCCGAAGCGACTCGAACGTCCCTGGGCAGAGGCTTCCAGCCAAGGAAACAGGGAAGCCGATTCGCTGCGGGCGCTGGCTTCGGCCGCTTTTAGTCGCTGCCATGCCGTGCGCAGGTCGAAGTTATTGGCCAGGGCACTGTCCACCAACTTATTCAGCTTATCATCATCAAAAGACTGCCACCAGCGGTCGGTCATAGCTTCTGTGCCAGACGCTGAGAAAGAAGGAGCATGCTCAGCCGGTAGCTCTGATATCTTTGTCTGAGGGGCGCACCCGGCCAGCAAAAACAGGGATAAGATCAACAAAGCCCATGAATATTTCATGACATCACGGAAGGAGGTAGTCCCAAAATGATAAAACTTAGAAATCCCAAATCCCTTAGAATGAATTTTCATGTATTTATTCTTCGAATTTTAATCCATTTAATAAGTAGTGAACTAAGATAACAAAACAGTATTAAATGAGGTTCATTATATAAAGCTAATATCAATCTGAAAAGTTTTATAACCCCTAAATACTTCTTACATATCCAAAACGTATCATTTTACAGATGAATTCTTATATTTATCCTTGTCAAAACAGAAGCAACTCAGATAACAAACCCAATGAACTGAATTTTACTCATCATAGCCGGCCTTTTTGAAGTAGGCTTGAAGATTGTTTCGCATTAAAAATAGCTTTAAACCACCTTCAGCATTTAAACACCGTTCCAATACTTTTTTAGTATTTAACGTTAAATTTATTAGAAAACTTGTAAATTTGTGAAGCACAGGTATTGCGGATAGCCTGCGGGAATGATTGAACAAGAGTATAGTACTGATGAACGGGACGGCTCCATCCTGGTACTTGCATAGTAAACGTGTTTTCGAACAAAATCTTCAATCTTATGAAAATTAAATGCCTTATTCCGTTACTGGTTTTATCCGTTAGCCTTTTCGACTCAGTATTTGGTCAGAAAATAACTACAGACGTCAAAACACAACACTCCTCGGGATTCCATTATCAATTATTGGTAGTCGACGCCCACGCGCACAATCTAACATTCGATGACTTATCTAAGGAGAATCAACTGCATGCTGATTATTTGAAAAAGGGAGGTGTAGACGTTTTAGGGTTAGACTTTGCCTATTATCCGCTAAAAGGGCTTACCCTTACAGAAAAAGTTCAAACTGATTTTTCAAGACTGAAAAATGAGTTGACCCATCAATCCAATGATATCAAAATCGCATCAGATTCAAAGTCTCTGATGACTCTTGTAAATGATGGAAAGGTAGCGTTATTTCCGGGAGTAGAGTTTTTCTATGGAATTTTTAATAATGAGGTGAGTGTGGTCGACAGCCTTTACGATATCGGGATACGGACTATCACAATAATGGATAACAATTATGATCCGCTTAGTAAAAAGACGTCTGGCAAGGAGACCGGACAGCAGCTAAGTGATTTCGGAAAGCAGGTTATCCGAAGAATGAACCGGCTGGAAATGCTCATCGACATTTCACACCAGAACGATGGCATGCAACGGGCCGTGATTGATTACTCTTCCGCTCCGGTAATTGCTTCGCATTCACCCGCTCGTGGGGCATACAATTCCGAGAGAAACATACCCGATCTCATTCTTCGGCAACTAGCAAAGAAACAAGGAGCGATAATGATTACCTTCAACTCAGGTGATTTAGCGGGTTTGGAAGAGGGGCGCACTACGATAGATAAATTGATCGACCATATCGTCCATGCCGTCGAAATAATGGGTATTGACTATGTGGGTATCGGTTCGGATTTTAACGGCGCCGGCCGCAGAAGCCCTTCCGGACTGGAGAATGCCGCCTGCTTTCCGAATCTGACAAAAAACCTTCTGGAAAGAGGGTTTACCCGGGCGGAAATAAAGAAAATAATGGGAACTAATTATATCAATCTGTTAAAACGTGTAGAGTCAGTATCCGATGAATAAACACCAGGGTGTCACCATCGAGAAATATCCGCGCATACGTCATGCTACCGTGGATTTACTTAGAGCGGCAAAGCGGAAGAATATGATTCACAGCCTGATTGAAGTGGACATCACTCAGGCCAGAGCTAACCTGCGAAAAATCAAAAAGGAAAAGCAGGGCTATCTCTCCTTCACGGGTTATATTATTCACTGTGTTTCCCTGGCAGTAGATAAAAACAAAATCATGCATGCTTACCGAAACCGGCGAAATCAACTGTTTTTATTTGATGATGTGGATGTAAGCACAACCATCGAGCGAAAAGTCAACAACCGCGGCGAAGTGATGGCTATGATCGTCAGGGGAGCGAATCATAAAACAGCTGCAGAAATTTCGGAGGAAATCAAGGTGGAAAAAGAAAAGGATGTCAATGATGCGGAGGTTTTACGTTCAATAAAACTTTTTCTGTCTATCCCGGCATTATTCCGGCAAATGATCTTTTGGGTACTCGATAAATCGCCGCGGCTTATGAAAAAGCGGGCCGGTACGATTATGGTGACATCAGCGAATATGGTGGGGAAAGGCGCTGCATGGGGTATCCCGATTGCAACGCACACCCTGAATGTAACCATCGGAGGAATAGCAGACCGATTAGTGGAAGTAAGAGAACAGTACGAAAAAAGAGAGCATCTATGCCTTTCACTGAGTTTTGACCACGATATTATCGATGGTGCCCCTGCCGCCCGCTTTATCCGTGACCTTAAAAGAATTATTGAGCAAGGCGGAGGAAATTATACGAAAAACAAAAGCACCAAAACATATCTTCATCATGAAAAATAATTCAATTCAACTGGGTGTGTGGACATCGGCTTTATCAGCCGCCTTTGCAATACTCTGGTTTATCACTTTCAGTATGCAGGACACATTTCAGGCTGTACCGGATTGGAAGAATCTGGAAGCCTATGCTGAAGCATTTCATATTTCAAGGTTAACATTAATATATCCATCTCTTTTACTGGCGTTAACCTATATTATCATGTTAGTGTGCATACACATGATTGTTCCAGAAGAGAAAAAATTGTGGAGCTTAGTCGCCTTATCCATCGGGATTATCTATGCCGTTATGGCCAGCATTAATTACAATATCCAGGCTGTTGCTGTCAGGCAAAGCCTGGCAGCCGGAGAAACCGGGGGGATAGAAATGTTTCTACCCGACAATACCCATTCTATATATAATGCCCTGGCTAACTCATATGTCTATATGGCGATTTCGATGGTTTTTGCCGGACTACTCTTTAACGACGGAAAGCTTGAAAAATGGATCAGAGGACTGCTTTTCGTGCAGGTTATTTCGGCCATAGGGCAAACCGGATACAGCATGGCCGATCTTTCTGAAACAGTATTTATTGCAACCAGTATGGTATGGGTTTTTGGAGCGCCGGCAGCATTTATATTGATTGCGTTGTGGTTTAAGAATAATTCCAAACACCGCAATTTTCAGGAACATTAAAAATTAGTTTCTATGAAATTCAAAACACAAACAGGAAATAACTGAATCCTATCCCGAACTGGAAGTCACGTCAGAAAGAGAGTTTAAAGTAAAAGATGTATTGATTTTCGGGTTACGGGATTATTGAATTTGAACTAACTAAAAAAGTGACACGTCATGAAAAAAACCAGTCAGATTAAATCTCTCATAAGGATTTCAGCAGTGATTATCATCATTGGTATCCTGTTTTCAGGTCCGGTTGGTGTGTTAATCACTTCTATTTCCCATCCTCAACCAGCATGGCAAAATGTTGAAGTATTTATAAGAAATTATCATCCGGTGCAAACCTTGCCTTTCGTTTTCGGATTTTTGATGTTGCTGGGGTTTGTGCTGTTTTTTTCTGCGGTAATTCGTTTGGCAGATACGGAAACAAAAAAAATATACAGCAACATGGCCGTCGTTTTTGTCGCTGCCTATGTTGTATTCATTGGAATGAATTATATTATTCAGGCCGCATACATCCCTGCAATAATAAACGAGAATATGGAATTAGTCGGTTTACTGACGATGGTCAATCCTTCCTCATTTAGCTGGATTCTCGAAATGTTCGGTTACGGTTTTTTGGGTGCATCAGGCTGGCTGGTGGCTCCTCTTTTCGTGGGTAACAAAAGAATGAACTCCATCCGTTATTTGTTGATTTTAAACGGCATTGTAAGTGTTGTCGGTGCGATTAATACAGCTGTCGATATTGAATGGGTACTAAGTACAAGCGGATTAATCTCATATGTTACCTGGAACCTGCTGATAATTATTACAATGTTATTGATCTTTCTCGAATTTAAAACAAAAAGATATGATAGAAATTAAGTCAATCGGGCAAATCAAAAAATCCGGAGATCAATTTTTAATCGAAATTGATAACAAATACCTGCAGGGATTGAAAGGTCTGGAAGGTTTTAGTCATGCTCAAATAGTTTGGTGGGGGCACCTCAGCGATAAACCTGAACAGCGGAACAGCTTAGTAGCCCGAAAATTATTTAAAAAAGGTCCTGACAAGATGGGAACTTTTGCCACAAGAGCACCTGCACGCCCCAACCCTATACTTACCAGTACCATCAAGATAGTTGAAATTGACAAAGAAAAGGGGGTCATCTTCACTCCCTTTATTGATGCGGAGCCTGGAACGCCCGTGCTGGATATTAAACCGTACTTTCCGATGGAACGGGTGAAAAACTGTAAAGCGCCGCAGTGGTGTGAGCACTGGCCGAAATGGGCAGAAGAGGCAGCCGGATTTGACTGGAGTAAGGAAATCAACTTTTAGTAATTAGAGCAAATAGGCAACTTTAAACACTTTATCCATTCAAAAACCTGCCACCTAAACGATCCCGCAGAGCCACCCCAGATTCCGGCAGACTGAAGGCATTGACCTTCCAGCTTTTGTGTGGACATCGAGGGCGCATGAAGGCAAAAGGGCTTAAGCTCTTAAGCCCGTCAGAGATATCGCATCATCGACGAGATAATGAGGGTGCCAATGGCACTGATCAGGGCCAGCATTCCACTCATGGCCAGTCGCTTTTTCCATTTGGCAAACTGCCGGTTGCTGGAGGTGGCCGCCGCCCGGGCTACCCTGGGTGATATGACCTCAAAATTTAATACGGCAAGCACCACCAAAACGCCATACAGCAAGTGTTTGACAAAGGAGAGTATCCCCCAGGTATTCTCAAAATTAACAATACTCACATAATGCTCACTCACAATTTTCATCGGGATACCGGTGATGCCCAGTATAACAATGGAGGCATATACAAAGATCCGGAAGCGCTTCATCATCGCCTGAGTAAACTTACCTGCAACAGAAGGCTCCAACACTTTTACCGTCGCAGGCCTGATGACGAGAAAATTCACCAGCATTCCCCCAATCCATATCACCGTGGCGAGGACATGCAGTACATCCAGAAAGGTTTTCACAAAAAGATTATCCATAGAATGTTCATTTTAGCATTAAACCGGCAAAAATAAGCAATCATTCATAGTAATTCAGATATTTGGATGTGTGAGTTCAACCTAAAAAGCTTCCGGGACTAATAGGAGATTCTTTCAAATTGCTGACTTCGTAGAATTTACCGTTAAAGGCGGATCAGGAATAAATATTCTAAAAATAAACAGTTTGAAGGCTTTTTAGGCCTAACTCATGCCTTAAGTGTTAAAAAACATATTTTTGCAAAAAGCGGAATATCCCGATTTAAAAGGGATAATGGAGCCACAAAACGCTGCTCCTTCAAAATGTGACAAAACACAAAAAATGACCACATATGAAAAAAGTACTCTTGTTTCTCGCCGACGGATTTGAAGCCTATGAAGCGGCTGTTTTTACCGATGTGATGGGCTGGAGCCGGGCAGAGGGGACAGAACCGGTTCAGCTTACGACCACCGGATTGCGACCTGAACTGCAATGCACCTGGAATTTGCATGTGAAGCCGGAAATGGCTTTCGAGAAGGTGGCCGTCGACGATTTTGACGCCCTGGCCATCCCCGGCGGATTTGAAGAAGCCGGATTCTATGAGGATGCCTTTGATGAACGGTTCCTGCATTTGATTCGGGAATTTGACAAACAAAAGAAACCCATTGCAGCGGTATGTGTGGCTGCGCTTCCGATTGGGAAAGCCGGAGTGCTGGCCGGCCGAAAAGCCACTACCTACGACCTTACAGATGGTTTGCGCCACCGGCAGCTAAAGGAATTCGGCGCTGAGGTCCGCCATGAGCGCATCGTTGTCGACCAAAATATCATCACCTCCACCGGTCCGGCTACCGGAACGGATGTCGCGTTGAAACTCCTGGAGATACTCACCGGCAAACAAAATGCGGAGGTGGTGAAAAAACACATGCGGTTTGAATGAAAAACAGGCAATATGAAAATCGAACACATCGGTGACGAGTATTACGAGAGCGTGATTTCAGACCCCGAGAGAAACCTGGTTGAAATTACCGAATAGCCGTCGAAGCCGGTACACTTTTTAAATACTTGCAGTGAAGCACCGTTTTTTTTCAGCGGTTTGTGCCGGCCATGTTCTGAATGGATCGAAAGGACCATCACTGTTTAATCCCACAAAACCCTTATAGCTATCTGCTAATTAAATTGCTTTTTCAAAATCATTTCTTATATTTACAGTTCAACAAACAACTAAGATTTAACCACATCACAAACAACCTGCATTATGAGCAATCCGGACTTAGGCCATATCCAAATCGTTGAACCCCGTGAACTATGGGAGGACGAAGCCAGGGACTTCACCCCATGGCTCGCCGAAAACGCCCAACAACTCTCCGAAGCTATCGGAATTCCCATTGAAATTGATAGTACGGAAAAGGAGGTGGGGGATTTTAACCTTGATATCTATGGCACGATTGAAGGGACGGACAAGCGGGTAGCCATAGAAAACCAGCTCGAATACAGCGACCATAAGCACCTGGGGCAGCTCATTACCTACAGCGCAGGATTGGACGCTTCGGTGGTGATATGGATAACGCCCAACATCCGGCAGGAGCACAAAGATGCTATCGACTGGCTGAATGACATCTCCAGCGATGAGGTGTCGTTTTTCCTCGTGCGGCCCGAAGTGATGCGTATCGATAGCTCTAAACCGGCGGTACGCTTCATCGTGGAGGCCCAGCCCAGCGATTTCCTAAACAAGGTCAAAGAGTTTATCGGCACAGAAGAAGGACCCCGCCAGCGATATCGCCGCCAGTTCTGGCAGGAGTTCCTTAATTACCTGTATGAAAATGGCGTAGATTGGGCCAAAAACCGGAAGACCACAAAAGATACCTGGCTATACAGCGCCGGGGGGAAAACAGGAGTAGAAGCAAACATAGCCATGGGCCCCGGCGCCAAAATAAGAACAGAAATTACGCTTAGCCACCAGGACCCCGAAGTGAACAAACAAAGATACCAGGTCCTGATCGAAAACAAGGAAAGGCTGGAAGAGGCCCTCGGCACTACCAATTTGTCATGGGAACCTCGTGAAGACATAAAAGTGTCCCGCGTAGCCATCTACCGCGACCACGACAAAGAGCGCGTCCTGAACGACGAAAACTACAAAAAGGAACTATTCGCCTGGCTGATGAAACATCTGATGATTATGCGCAAGCTGGCGAGGGAGGTGTTGGGGTGAATGTATAATGGAATAAATTGAATTTTTAGTAAGTTTTCTTAAATTCACAAAGAACAATGCATAAGAATATTAAACCGATGAAACATAGAAGTACGTATTTCGATCCAAAAAAGAACGATAAACAAACCATATAATAACGAAATAAACGGAATATTACGGATGCACAGACGTTGTGCGTCATTCTAAGTGGCGACAGTACAAGCATTAAGTAATTAATAAATAGATAAAAGAACAGTAAATGAATTTTTGGCATATGCAACTTCATCCTAACAATAAAGATGAAGTAAATAGAGATGAAGTAATAAAAATTATTACCGATAAAAAAATTATTGGTTTAGGTGCTGAATGGGAAAATGATAGAGGACAGCCACAGAAATTTAAAAACGAAGTCAAAACTGGTGACATTGTATTAATTAGAAGTGATGGCCCTGTTGCTTTAGTAAAGGTGACTGGAAAATGCATCGAAAATGACAAAGATGATGTATGGTTTGAATTGATTAGAGAAATCGAGGTCATTTCACTTGAAGGTGAATTATTTAAAAAGAAATTCAAAAAGAACTTTACAAAAAATTGGAATGACTCTTTATATTTACCAACAACCATTGAAGGGGCTAATAACTCACCTTTTATACAATTTTGGTATCGAACAGTAAAAGATAAAATAATTATGGAAGATAGTATTGCATTACTCAAATACAAAAACCAAATCATTTTACAAGGTCCGCCGGGGACAGGTAAAACAAGACAGGCGAAATTAATAGCAGAGGAATTAACCAAACCAAGAACTGTTGGTAATCCTGAAAGGATTATAGATGATTTGGTTAAAAACTTCAATCCTAATGATGACACTATAAAAGCATCAAGGGATAAAAAGGAAAAATTACTTTCAAAATTTTATGAGTTATTTCCAAAAGAAAGTCTGGATAAACTCACATTGGAAAGCTATTGTGCTGGTAAAGGCGATAGAGATAATTTTTGTTGGTGGATTGAAACTGGCTTAAAACCTTTAGGTTCTTATTCGCCGGGCAGTGCAAGGTCTTACCTTATTTATTGGAAAAAGGCTATTGAGGATTACAGTAAACACGGATTTGTAAAAGATATTGAAGACAGCAATGAAGCAATGAAAAAAGTTGCAGAACTAATTTATGAAGTTGTTAAAAGTAAAAATATAGCTAATGCAGTTCAATATTTTGGTAACAGCTTTTTGTTAAAAATACTCAATAGCTATTATCCAGAAGAATATTTTCCGATAAACAGCGAAAGAATGCTTGAAAATGCTTTAAAAATATTCAAAGTGAATTTTCAAGGCTTAAATATATTTGAAAAGAATCAAAAATTGAATGAAATATATATTGAAAAGAAAAATAAATTCAATAGCCAGATAAATAGTTTTGAATTTGGAGAATTATTATGGGAAAACTTCAATTTAAAAACAGGTGAAGATATAAGCATAAATGATGAAGCGATAGCAACCGGAGCATATGAAATTATCCAATTTCATCCAGGATACTCATATGAAGACTTTGTAAGGGGAATAGTTGCAGAAACAACTGAAAATGGAAATGTAACGTACTCAGTTGTAAATAAAATATTAGCAGACTTTTCTCAAAAAGCAACCGATAACCCAAACGGAAACTATGTTCTAATTATAGATGAAATAAATAGAGCTAATCTACCTTCCGTTTTAGGCGAACTTATTTACGCTTTAGAATACAGAAACTCATCAGTAGCTTCTATGTACGAATATGAAGGCGAAAGAGAAATTACATTACCTAAAAACCTATATATTATTGGTACAATGAATACGGCAGACCGTTCTGTTGGTCATATTGATTATGCGTTGAGAAGAAGGTTTGCCTTTTTTGATATTTTGCCAGACGAAAATGTTATTCAAAATACAACCGCAAAAAAGCTATTCAATGAAATTGAAATATTGTTCAGTAATGAATTTCTTTCACCCGACTTCAAAGCAAACGATGTAAAGATTGGACACAGTTATTTTTTAATTTATGACCACGAAAGAAAACGGTTAAGTTTGTCTGATAATGAAATAATCAAAATAAAATTGGAATATGAAATAAAACCAATTCTCAGAGAATATTTAAAAGACGGTGTTTTCTTAGAAACAGCTAATGAAAAAATTGAAGCATTAAATGTCTAAGTTACTATTCAATAGAACGCTTTCAGAACACACTACGGGTGTAGATATTTCAACAATAGAAGGGCTCTCAGCATCAACCATTCTTTTTAAACAAAAAGATGGTTGTATTTGCATTGAAATTACTGAAGATACGACTAGCAAAAAACTAAATTCAAGTTATTACATAGGAACAGATTGGTTAAATAATAAAACCGCAGTTTATGTAGCTCCAAAATTAAATGACAAAGCACAGCAAACAGATTATCTCAAAATGCTTTTCTCTTGTCTGCGTCATTCTGATGTAGCAAGTTTCACTAATGATTTATATGAAATTAAATTTGAAGAACCGTTTATCGAAATTAAACAAAAACAGGACTTGATTACACCGCTTTTGGTAATTCAATTCTTGCAAATTTTAAAAAGTATTGTCAAAAAGGGATTGAAAAAATCATATTACAAAATTGAACAAAATTTAAATTCAAAAATAAAAGGTAAAGCCCTAGTTGCTCAAACGTTAAAACAAAACATAATAAAAAATAAATCAACAAAAACTTACTGCCAATACAATGAGTTTGGTTTAAACTGCATTGAAAACAGAATACTTAAAAAGACATTAGTTTTTGTTCAAAGATATCTTGCTTTATTTCCCGAATATTCAAAACTGGTTTCATCAGTTATAAATTATTGCTATCCAGCTTTTCAAAATGTTGACGAGAATGTTGATTTAAGAACTTTGAAGAATATTACTCACAATTCATTTTTCAAAGAATATAAAAAAGCTATTTACATATCAAAACTCATCTTAAAAAGGTTTGGCTACAACATAAAGGAGATTGAAGCGCTGAATAAGGAGCTGGTAAAAGTCCCACCCTTTTGGATTGATATGCCAAAACTTTTCGAATTATATGTTTTAGGATTGCTGAAAGATAAATATTTTAATGGCATTCAATTTCAAATTCAAGGAACATATGGTCAACCCGATTTTGTTCTTGTATCTGAAAATCATAAAATGATAATAGACACAAAATATAAACGGAAATATCAGCAAGAAAAATATCAAGTAGAAGACATAAGACAATTAAGCGGATATGCAAGAGACAGAAAAGTATTATCTAAGTTGGGATACAAAACTGAACAAGAGCAAGATAGAGTAATTGATTGCTTAATAATTTATCCTGACCAAACAGGTTCAGAAAGGTTGAATGCCAACTTGAAAGAAATTCCGATTAGTGGATTTACAAGCTTTTATAAAATGCCAATTAAATTACCAATTATTAATGACTACAATAGCCAGAAAACTGAATGACAGAGAAGAAGAACGAACGCACAACATCGTATATAAAACATTTGGCAGTCAGTAGGTTATCGAGCGTTTCATCTCGTATCAAAAGTACTTGTAACTTTACACGAAAGTGCTTCGAAATGCCAAACGTTTCATATACGTAACCGTTATCCAATACCTTGTTTCCAAAGAAAACAAATCCTAAATATATTAGACCGAATAGATAACATGAAAGAACCAAACCCATGAAAACCATCTACAAAATCACCTACCCTAACGGCAAAATCTACATCGGACAGGACATTACCGATACGCTGAATTACTTTGGCAATGCGGATAGCGCATTAATCGAAAAAGATTTCACGCGGGAGCAGAAACGCGATTTCACTATCCGCAAGCAAATCCTGTGGGAATCTGAAGATGCCACGCAGCAGGAGGTCAACTAAAAAGAAAACGAATTTATCCGGCAATACCGCTCCAACAATCCGGCTATAGGCTATAATAAACGTCCGAAAATCAGGCACGCGGAGAGAAATCCCGGAATCCGAAACCCGAAATCGGTCAACCCTTCCATCCTCCCAGCAAAGCCATCGCAAAAGCCGGAAGGTAACTTACACAAAATGAAAAACAAGCATCTTTCGCTGTGGGTATCTCAAAACATATACCGCATCCCCACAATCCAGCGGGGTTGTTGCGACATCTGGCCGGACAAATCAGTTTCCCAGACGGGATGCTGGTAGAGCAGGTCTATGGCCAGCGAGGCATAGCGGTACGTCACACCGGGGGAAAGGAAAAGCCACTGCTGCGATTTGTCGCTGCTATCGTTGCCCTCCGCGGCGTAATTGATTTCCACTACTGGAGATATCACCTGCTCCGAGGTTTTTCCGAACGGGATTATTCCCGAAAAA
>JAIPBX010000055.1 GCA_021738485.1 Bacteroidales bacterium
GATGTCCTGAAAGGTTTCCAGACGGTTGGCACGGACCAATTTTCCGGGCTTTAGTATCCCTTCCTGCTCTGTTAGCTCTACCAGGTAAGGACTGTCGGTGTATTGCTTGGTGTAATTGATGAAATACGGCACTTGTTTTTTATGATGAAACTCATTGAGGATGACATGCGTCACACCCATCCAGAAAGCCCCGTCGCTGCCGGCATGCAAAGGCACCCATTGGTCGGAATATTTAGCCACCTGGCTGAAATCGGGAGAGAACACGACTGTTTTGGTTCCATTGTGCCGTGCTTCCGCAAAGAAATGGGTGTCGGGCGTCCTTGTCATGTTAAGGTTGGAGCCCATAACGGCAATGAATTTAGAGTTGTACCAATCGGCGCTTTCTGCTACGTCGGTTTGTTCGCCCCACACTTCGGGCGATGCATTGGGCAGGTCGCAATACCAGTCATAGAAACTGAGGTTTACCCCGCCAAAGAGTTGCAGGAAACGACTGCCTGCCGCATAGCTCAGCATCGACATAGCCGGAATAGGGGAGAAACCGATAACGCGGTCGGGGCCGTATTTTTGAGCCGTGTAGATGTTGGAAGCGGCAATGATTTCCAATAGCTCATCCCAGCTTGCTCTTCTGAAGCCTCCTTTGCCTCGGGCTTGTTGATATTCCCCGCGTTTTTCAGCATCTTCCTGAAGGCTTTTCCACGCTGAGACGGGGTCGCCGGTTTCTTTTTTCTTCTCACGGTAGGCATCAAGGAGTTTACCGCGGACCAGTGGGTATTTGATGCGTAGCGGACTATACAAGTACCAGGAGAAGGAAATACCTCTTTGGCAGCCCCTCGGTTCATAGGGTGGTAGGCTGTCTTCAAGCAACGGGTAGTCCAGTTGTTGCGTTTCCCATACCACAATGCCGTCTTTCACATGTATCTGCCAGGAGCACCCACCCGTACAGTTTACCCCGTGGGTGCTTCTGTAAACCTTGTCGTGTTGAAAACGGTTGCGGTAAAACTCTTCCCAATTACGCGTTTTGGGTGATATGAGGTCTTCTATCCAACTCATTATTTTTTACTTTTCGTGATTAGCTTGTTTTTAATTGCCGCTTGTAAATATCTTCGTTGACACTGTGGTGTTTTCTTTTTCTCCAGATTTTTGTAAAAAGGAAAAGAAGCAATCCCATACCGGCTACACCGGCGATGATAAGTTTGGAGGTGATGCTTAGTGTGGCTTGCTGTTGGGGCGGAGTGGCGGTAGAAGCTTGCTTCAGGTAAGCCGTTAAGTTGTGTATTTCCGTCTCCAATAGTGGGTTATTTTGATAGGCTGCTTTCATTACGGGAAAGGAAGGATTTTTCAGTATGGCTTTCACACCGTTTTCTCCTAATTTTTTATAGCTATTTGCAAGGTCTTTGGCGATATTGCCTCCGGTGAAGTTTTGTTGTGTCGAAATAGTATGGCATGAAATACAGGAAGGACCTTTGTTGAAAAAACGGATTTTACCCGTAAAAAGAATTTTACCGGCTTTAAAATTGGCGGCTGTGAAAGTGGTTTTTTTCTTGCTCTTTTGTTGAGCCGTCGCAGCCGTGGTCTTGTTGCTTGTATTTTTAATATATTGCAGGATAGCATCGATTTGTGAAGGAGAAAGGTCGTTTTCAGGCATCATCACCTTGTTGTATTCTTCGTAAAGGCTGACGGCTATGGAGTCGCCGTTTTGAATCATGGTTTGGGGCGATTGAATAAAGTCTATCAGCCACGAGCGAGAACGTTTTTGGGAAATACCGGCGAGATCGGGACCTACCATCCGGCCCTCATTGATCGTGTGACACCCCTGGCAACTATTTTGTTTAAACAATGCTTTTCCATTATCCTGACCAAAAGCGGGTTTGTCAGTTAACACGAAACCGGCAATTAATAGTACGATATTCAGACAGAGCAATTTTTTCATATCACATGGGTGTTTAAAGAACTTGTATAGACTTATATATCTGCTATTTTTCAACTTAAACGATTTTATAAAAGCATTTTAAAACTTGGTTATTCAAAATTCTGAAAACAGCATTACAAATGCAAGTAAATAGGTACTAAGATACTTAAATAAGTCTTGATTTTTTCATAAATAATTAAAAATCAATAATTAGAATAACGATCTATTTTGTTAATGAAAAGTTAAAATTTTTGGATAGGCCTTACAATCATTAAACTGATGCTATATTTATTTCAGGCTATTGTCCCGCCATTTACAAATAATCACCAAACAACGGATTATAAACCGAATAATCTTTCAGGTCGAAGCGGCCCTGCTCATTTACACCACAAGCAAGAACGCTGACTGTATTTTCTTTAAAAAGAGGGGCAACTTTATTAAAGTTTAGCTTTCGGCTATCAGGTCGTTCATGGTTTTTTGCTTCCACAAGAATTATTTTGCCTTCTCTTTCAAGGATAAAATCTATTTCAACCCCATTCTGATCCCGGTAGTAAAACAAATCTTTTCCCGGTACATATCCTGCTTTCAAGTATTCGGTAAAAACAAAATTCTCCCAGATATTCCCTTTGTAAACAGAATTTTCCAGTGCGTTAAGGGAATGGATGTTAAGTAAGGATGATACCAATCCATTATCGCACCAATAGAGTTTTGGGGATTTAATAAGTCTTTTACCTACATTTTTGTAGTAGGGAGGAAGCAAAATAATAATCCCCGAAATCTCAAGCGTATTGACCCAGGATTTGATGGTGTTTACGGCCATCCCTAATTCTTTGGAAATTTCAGAGTAGTTAATTAATTGTCCTGTGCGCAAGGCAAGCAAGGACATAAATCGCCTGAAATCTCTTAAATTAGTCACTTGCAATACTTGCCTGAGGTCACGTTCAAGATAAGTCTGAATATAGTCTTCAAAAAAATCGGGAGTTTCAAGGTTTTGCGCCCAAATCTCGGGGAATCCTCCTTTCCATAATAAGTCTCGCCTCTCATTTAACAAACCAGCGTTGATCAATTCATCTGCTTTGAGTGTTCCAAGTGTAAGAATTCTGATTCTGCCGGCCAGAGATTCACTTAGATTTTTCATCAAAACAAAATGCTGGCTACCTGTAAGTATCCATTTGCCATTTGTTGCCCTATCCTCATCCACCCTTATTTTCAATTCACGGAAAAGAGATGGTGCATACTGTATTTCATCAATAATTGTCTGGCTTTTGAATCGGTTCAGAAATTTTGAAGGGTTTATTTCGGCTTCTTCTGCATAAAGAAGTTTGTCTAAGGTAACATAATCAGCATCACTGAACAGATTTTGTAAAAGGGAACTTTTCCCCGCCTGCCTCACACCTGTTAGGAAAACCACAGGTCGCTCTTTTACTGCTTTTTCTAATCTACCTTTGTTGTGTCTTTTAATCCACATCGTATAAATGTAATTTTTCAACAAATATACGTATTATGCACTGTTAATGCAACTCATCTTAACTATTACTGCAAATCATCTTAATTTAGAATTACGGATTCGATACCCCCCCTGATTTGCTGTTTACTTCTATCACAACAGCAAAAAAGCCCCGTCGTTGTGGACAGGGCTTTTTGTGAGAAGGAATGTTGCGTTGTTTTATTCTCCCACGCCATGAGGCGGTCCGGCTTCTATCTTTTGATATAGTTTGTGAAGATAGATGATGTATTTCACATAACTGTTGGCCCATTCACGTCCTGCTTTTACGCTTTCATCCTTATTCTTTTTGGCTTCCAGCGCTTTTTGAAACCATTTTTGGGCTTCATCCTCCATTTTGCTGGAAAACATATCCATTACAGGGTCAAGATTACCTGTTATCAGCGCTTTTTCTGCAACCTGAATGTCTTTTGCGGCAGCTTGTGCCGGTTTCAGTCCGGTGAAAGGCATGCCTTCCGCTGCGCGGTGCAGCCTGACCGCATTACTCATAAAATATTCCGTTGCAAGCTCTTTTGATTCACCGCCTTTTTGGTAAACACTCAAACTTTTCCTGAATTTATCCCTCAGCTCTTCTTCCTGCTCTTCGCCAACCCATATGGCGATTTTGCTAAAATCCCCGGTTTTGAGGGCTTCTTTTGCATCTACAGCTACAGGTCCGTTTTCGCGGTCGCAATGGGCATAAGTTTGCTGCGAGGTGAATGCGATAAACATTAACACCATTACCAGGCTACCAGTCATTTTCATAATTGTTGTTCTCTTTCTGCTCTTTTCTGTGATCTTTGCTTCTGTCTTTTTCATAATTTCGATTGTTTAAGATTTGAATTCGACTTGAATTTGAAGCAAAAGTAGCCCGGGGATATATCGTGTGCGACCTACCTGTTAAAGTGGGACTTCTTTTTTGGAGACAAAATGTCCCCGATTATAATAAAATACATTGATAGGTAAGGCCGCTTATCCTAAATACGCTTTTTTATACTGAGTCGGGGTATTACCTGTAATGTTTTTAAACACTCTATTGAATGCTGATTTGGAATTGAAACCCGACTCAAAGGCAATACCCAAAAGGGAATAGTTGGAATAATCCGGATTGGTCATCTTAGTTTTTACTTCCTCCACCCTGTAGCGATTGATATATTCGAAAAAATTCGCTTCCAGTTTGTCATTTATCACCTGCGATAAATGGTGTGATTTCATTTCTAACTCGTCAGCTAATCGGGGCAGGTTAAGGTCAGGATTAAGGTAAGGCTTTTCCCGGTTAATGTAGCTGGTAAGTTTTTCTGCAATTTGTTTTTCCTGGGCTTCAGTTAATGCCGAGCCTGCATATTTTTTCTCCTTTGGCTCCGTTATAAATTTTTCCGGGCTATGGGTCCGGAATATTTCTTCTTGTTTTAATCCGAAATAACCTACCAGGATGATGAATATGGCTAAAGAGAGGAAAAGACCATTCATACAAAAATGCATGGAAAAAAGATGAAATACATGATGGAGGGAGGTTATGACAATTAAGATAGTCCATACGGTTCCGAAAATGAAGACCAATTTTCTCAGCCATTCGAGGTTAATGGACTCTGAATAAGAGAAGTTGTTATAAATGGTAATATCCAGATTTTTGAGCAACCGGAAAGCGTATGCAAAATAGACCGGTCCGGACAGTGCAGTTATGGATAAAAACATCAGAAACAGGAAGGGGGGATGAATATGGGTATCAATGTAATCCATTCGGATGCGTGCGGAATATTCCGGGAAAAATGTGGCAATCAGAAGAAAAACGTTGAAAAGCAGAAAAGGCAGAAAATGTAAAAAGTCTATACGGCGGATTTTGTGTGAAATTCTGGTCAGAGAGGAAAGATACAAAAATAAAAATGGTCCGTGGAGTGTGAGTAACGAAATAAAACTACCCGTCCACAAAGGATATTGGTCGTATAGCCTGTCAAAAAGCAAAGCATAAGTTCCCGTATAATGTCCCAGGTATAGCAGCCACATTATTAAAACCCTGTCATGGACTCCTTTGGGTTTTTTCTGGAAGAGTAAAAAAGTGAAGAAGAGGGCATTGAATGCCGCAATTAAAAAAATTGTTGTCATCTGTTACTGCAAATACTTCCCTTTTAATGTCTCGAGCAAATGGTGCAATTCCTCATGTTTGCCTTCACCGATCACATCTGTTTCAAGTTTTTCAAAATCCTTTAGCAGATCGTTTTGTTTTGGCTCCGTCAAGCGGGCAGCGCCCATGGGGAATAAGATGGTGTTCTCTTTGTTGATATGATTTCTTAGAAGTTCAATATATGAGGTTGCTGCATTTACAAATGCTTTCTTATTTATACCTTCTTTACTCACAGCACTCTGCATATTTTTTATCAACGTACGTCCCTGCTCATGTTCTTCCAGCATAACACCTATAGGGCCTCTTTTCCTGGCGATTCCTGCTTCTTCCAGGGCCGGGAAAAAATGATTTTCTTCCTTACCATGGTGACATTTGTCAGCAAAAACCTTGAAGAAATCAATCATATCCTGAATATCGATTTGACTGACATTTTGGTTATTATTCAGATTGTCACACATTTTTTTGAGGATATCCAATGCTTCCTGAATCGCCTCATGTTCGTTTTTTAAATCCTGACTTGGTGTTTCCATAAGTCAATGTTTTTAATTCATATTCGAATTTAAAATTTTTTTTCTTAATTCAGAAATGCCAGGTATTTCAATTATTTCCACTGCAATCCTTTCCTGACCAATTGATACCCCGACCTGAAAAAGTAGCCTATGGGAATGGTCAGCATATGCATGAGCTTGGTGTAGGGGAAGATGATGAATATGAACAAGCCTACTCCGATGTGGAGTTTGTAAATCAGGTTGTGCCCGGCGATAACTACCCCTGCATCAGGTTGAAAGGTAATCACCTTCTGGGCCCATACACCCAGGGAAGCGTAATGCTCCACCGATGCAGTGGCGGTGGTTGAGACGGAAGCTAATCCTAATCCCACTTCTGCCAGCAAAAGGAAGAGCAGGAAGTAATCGAAGTAATCCTGGAAACCGCTGTTTACCCGTATCCGGTCGTCTTTGATTCTGCGGGTGATCAGAATGATCATCCCGACAAAGGTCATCGTGCCGAAAATGCTGCCCAAAGTGATAGCGATAATGCGTTTCGTTTCGGTGGAAATAACGATATGGTAGAGACTTTCGGGAGTAAATAACCCGGTGAAATGACCCAGGAAAACCATGATCATCCCCACATGAAACAGGTTACTGCCCAGCCGGATTTTCCGGTCGGAAAAAAACTGAGTGGACTGGGCCTGGATGGTTTTGTTGGTTTTCACTAACCTCGTAATTAATCCGAACCAAAATACCGCCATAGCGATATGCGGAAAATAAGTGAACAGCAGGTTGTTGATATAATATTCCATGATTCAGTTTTTTAGTTGCAACTTGAGCAATTGTTCCCGCCAAATGTCACCGGCTTTTCTTCATACTCCTCGTCCAGGTTCATCGGTTTTTGACCTGAAATGATTTTATCCACGGTCTCTTTTTCCGGCTGTTTAGCCGAGAGCCGTAGAATGGCCGAAAGCACATGCTGATACATGTTGTCTTTTTCATGCAGCTTCTCGAATATCCTCGCAATCACATTGACCGGTTCGGCCAGTAATTCAGAGGCCTTTTCCGGCTCAAGCGTGGACAAAAACTCCAGGAAAACCGGCAGATGATCGGGCAGCTCGTTGGTCGATATTTCCAGGCCGTTCTCCCTGTAAAAGTTGATTAAATCCACCATGGCCTGCCCCCGGTCTTTGGAATCGCCCTGTACATGTTCGAAGAGGTGCAGGGACGCAGCCCTCGAATAGTCGAACAGCTGAACGTAATGGGCCTGCCAGTCGGTGAGCTCCTGACTGGAAAAATATTCGACAAACTTTTCGATTCCTCCAATAGCTTCCTTCGGTAGCAGGTTTTCATCCCTGAGCTCACTGCCGGCTTCTCCGAGAAACTCCTGAAATTCCCGTGTAGGATAAGAAAGTAGCAGGGATAATATTTTGTAGGTTTTTATCATTATTAAAATCCTCCGAATAGGTTTTTAAATTTACCAGTGCCGCAACCATTGTAGTCCGAAAAGCCGCATGCAGCTTTATCACCGAAAACATCCTCCGCGTATTCCTTATGCGAGGTGGGTATCACGAAACGGTCTTTGTAATCTGCAATGGCCATATAGCGGTACATCTCTTCTACTTGTTCCGCCGTAAGGTCCAGTCCTTTCAGAATTTCTTCATTGGCTTCCTGTTCCACCGTTTTTGTGCGCATGAAAGCCCGCATGGCCAGCATCTTTTTCAGGGCCTGTTTTACGGGTTCCTCATTTCCGGCGGTAAACATGTTGGCCATGTACTTATTGGGAATGCGCAATGAATCCACATCCGGGAGAATACCGTTATGCCCGATTTTGCCGCTGTCGGCGGCCGATTGAATGGGCGAGAGGGTCGGCACGTACCAAACCATAGGTAAGGTGCGATATTCGGGATGCAGTGGAAAAGCGACTTTCCATTCCATAGCCATTTTGTAGACCGGCGAAGCTTTAGCTGCCTCAAGGAAATTGTCCGGGATGCCCTGCTTACGGGCTTCTTTGATAACCTCCGGATTATTTGGATCGAGAAATACATCCAGGTGGGCCTGGTAGAGGTCTTGCTCGTCCTCTTTTGAGGCCGCTTCTTTTACCTTCTCTGCATCATACAACATTGCTCCGATATAGCGTATTCGTCCCACACATGATTCGGAGCAGAGCGTGGGCTCTCCCGCTTCAATCTTCGGATAGCACAGGGTGCACTTTTCCGATTTGCGGGTTTTCCAGTTGAAATAGATTTTTTTGTACGGACACGCGCTTACACACTGCCGCCAGCCCCGGCAGCGATCCTGGTCTATCAGCACAATGCCGTCTTCCTCCCGCTTGTAAATAGCACCCGACGGGCAAGCCGCCACACAGCTCGGGTTGATGCAGTGCTCACACAGTCGCGGAAGGTACATCATGAAAGAGTTCTCAAACTCCCCGTAGATTTCCTTCTGAACTTCTTTAAAGTTTTGTTCGCTGCTACGTTTCTCATAGCTGCCGCCCAGGTTGTCCTCCCAGTTCGGGCCGTATTCAATCTTCTCCATAGGTTTGCCCGTAATCATCGAATAGGGTTTCGCCGAAGGAGGGGTTTTAAACATGGAGTTTTTATGCAGAATGGAGTAGTTGAACGTAAAAGGTTCATAGTAGTCATCCAGCCTCGGCATGTAGGGATTGGCAAAAATATTTTTTACGACGCCCTTTTTATTCCCTAGTTTGGGCCGGAGTTCGTTTTTCTTAAGTTCCCAGCCACCATGCCAACGTCCCTGGTTTTCCCAGTCATCGGGATAACCCCTTCCGGGTTTGGTTTCCACGTTGTTAAACCAGGCATACTCCATGCCTTTGCGGGAAGTCCACACATTCTTGCAAGTCACAGAACAGGTGTGACACCCGATGCATTTGTCGAGGTTGAGGACCATTCCTATTTGTGCGCGTATCTGCATAGCTTATTCTTTTTCAGGTTCGTCAGCAGGTTCATCCTTCCATTCCACTTTATCCATTTTTCGTACCACTACGAATTCATCCCGGTTGGAACCGATGGTTCCGTAATAGTTGAATCCATAGCTTAACTGGGCATACCCGCCAATCATGTGGGTGGGTTTAAGGCTCAGGCGTTCCACCGAATTATGGACGCCGCCACGGTTGCCGGTCACCTGATTGACGGGCATGTTGACCGTCCGTTCCTGGTTGTGGTACATGATCAGTGCCCCTTCCGGGATGCGCTGGGAGATAATTAAGCGTGCCGCCGAAGCGCCGTTGCTGTTGAAAACCTCCACCCAGTCGTTGTCTTCCAGGTTGATTTTTTCGGCATCCTTCTCACTCATCCAAACCACCGGACCACCGCGACCCAGGGTAAGCATCAGCAGGTTATCCGACCACGAGGAATGGATAGTCCATTTGTTGTGAGGTGTCATCATGTTTATTACCAGGTAGTTGTCGTCCTTTTTGGCCTTATCAAGAATATGGTGGACCGATTTGGTGTTGATAGGTGGTTTGTAGCATACCAGACCTTCACCGAATGCCTGCATCCAGGGATGGTCCTGGTAAAGCGTCTGTCGCCCGGTGAGGGTTCTCCAGGGTATCAGCTCGTGAACGTTTGTATATCCCGCATTGTATGAAACCTCTTCCGAATCGATACCACTCCAAATGGGGGAGGTGATGATTTTCCTTGGTTGAGCAACCAGGTTTTTGTAGCGGATTTTTTCTTCCGCCCGGCCTTCCACCAGGTGCGTGTGCTTGCGGCCGGTGGTTTGCTCCAGGGCTTTCCAGGCTTTATTGGCCACATTTCCGTTGGTTTCTGGAGCCAGAGAAAGGATAACTTCCGCGGCATCGATGTCGCTTTGAATCTTCGGACGGCCTTTGGTTTCCCCCTGGTTATCTGAGGTCTTATTGAGTTTTTTGAGCAATTCCACTTCCTCTTCCGTATTCCAGCTTATACCCTTGGCACCGTTGCCGGCCTTATCCATTAGAGGACCCAGTGAGGTAAAGCGATTGTAGGTCTCCGGGTAATTTCGTTCGACCGGAACAATTTTCGACATGTTTTTGCCCGGTTTCAACTCCCTGCCGGTTTCTTTCCAGTCTTCAGCCATTGCCGTTTCGGAAGTCTCCATAGGCGAATCATGCTGCAGGGGCAGCATCACAATGTCTTTCTCTTTGCCGAGATGTCCGGGGACAATTTCCGAAAACTTCTTAGCCAGCCCTTTGTAGATATCCCAATCCGTTCGCGAGCCCCAAACAGGATCCACCGCGCTGGCAAAGGGATGAATAAACGGATGCATATCCGAGGTGCTCAAGTCATTTTTCTCATACCATGATGCCGCTGGCAGCACGATATCGGAATGCAGGGCTGTAGTTGACATACGGAAATCAAGTGTTACCAACAGGTCCAGCTTTCCTTCCGGGGCTTTCTCGTGCCATTTTACCTCCCGGGGGATTTGTTCTTCGCTTTCTTTCAAATCCGGCCCCATGACACTGTTTTGTGTGCCGACCAGGTGGCGCATAAAATACTCCATACCTTTGGCACTGGAGCCTAACAGGTTGGAGCGCCATACAAAGAGGTTACGCGGAAAGTTCTTCGGATTATCCGGGTCTTCGCTGGCTATAGTGATTTCTTCACTCTTTAACTTTTTAGTGATATACTCTGCGGGTTCTTTTCCTTCTTTCTCAGCTTCTTTGGCAAGGTTTAGCGGATTCTCGCTTAATTGTGGGGAAGAGGGCAGCCAGCCCATTCGTTCGGCTTTTACATTGCAATCGATCATCGATTTGCTTTCCCATTCTTTTTTATCGGCAAGAGGGGAGATGAGTTCCGAAAGCCCCACTTTCTCGTACCGCCACTGATCAGTGTGCATGTAGAAGAACGATGTGGTGTTCATCTGCCTTGGTGGGCGGTTCCAGTCGAGGGCAAAGGCCAGGGGCAGCCAGCCGGTTTGGGGGCGCACTTTTTCCTGCCCGACGTAATGCGCCCAGCCACCACCGGATTGTCCGACACAACCGCAGAGGACCAGCATGTTGATGGCGCTGCGGTAAATCATATCGGTATGGAACCAGTGATTTACTCCGGCCCCGATGATAATCATGGACTTACCTTTAGTTTTAGCGGCCGTGTCGGCAAACTGGCGGGCGGTGGTTATGGCCTGGTCGCGCGGTACGCCGGTAATTTTTTCCTGCCATGCCGGAGTGTATGGCTTTTCGTCATCAAAACTTTGCGCCGCATTCTCATCTTCCAACCCGCGGTCAAGGCCGTAATTGGCCACCAGCAAGTCGAAAACCGTACAGTAATAGAATTCGCCTTCCTTTCCCTCCGCTTTTTTAACAGGGATTTTTCGATAGATGATATCTTCATGATCCGTAGAGTTAAAATGACTGTGTTTGTAAGTATCTCCACCGAAATAAGGAAAAGCTACTTGAGCAGTTTCGTCATGGTTGTCGATCAGCGAAAGCTTTGGGCTGATTTCATTACCGTTGCGGACGTCCTTCAACACCAGGTTCCATTGTTTACTTTTATCCCACCTTGAACCGATGGTGCCGTTGGGTACGGCAAAATCTAACGTGTTTTCATCGAATAGTACCGGCTTCCAATCCGGGCTTGTGGTAATGTCCAGGTCCTGCGCAAAGTCATTGCCCCGAACTACCTGTCCGGGAACAAAACGGCCGTTTTTCTTTTCTATCTTCACCAGGAATGGCAGATCGCTGTAACGTTTTACATAATCATCAAAATAGGGTGTTTGCTTCTCCAGGAAGAATTCTTTCAATATCACATGTCCCATTGCCATGCCCAGCGCGGCATCTGTACCTTGTTTGGGTTTCATCCAAAGGTCGGAGAATTTGGCCGCATCGTTGTAGTCAGGTGAAATGTTGATGGTTTTGGTCCCTTTGTAGCGCACCTGGGTGTAAAACGGCGCATCCGGGGTTCGGGTCAAGGGGACGTTCGATCCCCACAGCATCAGAAAGGAGGAGTTGTACCAATCGGCACTTTCCGGCACGTCGGTTTGTTCGCCCCAGGTTTGCGGAGAGGCCGGAGGCAGGTCGCAATAAAAATCGTAGAAACTCAGCACCGTTCCTCCCAGCAAGCTGAGATAGCGCGTTCCGGAAGCATAACTGACCATTGACATGGCCGGTATGGGAGTGAAACCGGCAATGCGGTCCGGCCCATATTTTTTGATGGTGTAGATGTTCGAGGCCGCAATGATTTCGTTGACCTCGTCCCAGTCAATACGAACAAATCCGCCTAATCCTCTTTCCGCCTTATATTTTTTGGAAATATTGCTGTTATCCATCACTGCATGCCAGGCTTCAACCGGGTCACCGTATTTATCTTTGGCCTCACGATAGGCTTTGACCAGAGAAGCCCGTATCATGGGGTGTTTTACTCTGTTGGCACTGTAAAGGTACCATGAGTAACTGGCACCTCGCGGGCATCCCCGGGGTTCATGGTTAGGCATGCCAGGCCGGGTTTCCGGATAGTCGGTTTGCTGCATCTCCCAGGTTACCAGCCCGTTTTTCACATAGATTTTCCATGAACATGAGCCTGTACAGTTCACTCCATGTGTGGACCTTACCACTTTGTCGTGCTGCCAGCGTTGCCGATAAAAGCTCTCCCAATCCCGGCTTTCATCGGTGGCCGCTATGTGTTTGTCCGAAGTTTTCGTAACATTTTTGCTGAAGTAAAAGAGTTTGTTTAAAAGGCTCATTGTCCGGTGTTTTTTGTTTTTACGTTTTTAAGATCGGCAGAATCCTCTGCCACACTCTCGAGGGCCATACCCTGATCAATTCTGAAATTACCGTCGTTTCCTGATACAATATCATAGGCTTTCAGCGTTTTCAGCGCCTGATTGACCTTTTCAGAAGTTAGGTGCACGGTGTCGGCCAATTCCATAACGTTGGGGGAGTAGTTCAGATATTGCGAATCGTCCACCCCGAATGCCTTCAGGAATTTCAGTAGCGCATAAGCCGTTCGTTCGGTGTTGTTTTTACGGTCCAGTTCATACGTTTCTTTCTCGGAACGTTCCAGTTCATCGGCAAAAAACATCATGATTTGATAACTAAAATCCTTGTTCTCCGAAATTAATTTAAAAAACGATTCCATCGGCAAAAAACATATCGTTGTATCCGCTAATGCTACTGCATTAATAGGATAAACCATCTGTTGATTAATCCCCCGGTGGCCAACGATAGCCCCGTCTTTTGCAAGACGAATGAGTTGCTCTTTTCCGTCCCGCTGGTAAGTTATTTTTACTTTTCCACTGTAAATAAAATATATCCCTTCTACCAATTGACCTATCGGAAATATTTTACTGCCCTTCGTAATGGAGTAGACCGATTTCATATTAGTAACTATAGGTAGCTTATCGGGAATTATGTATTGGTTGATATAACAATTTTCATTTTTACAGTTAATGCAATTGAATTCGTTGTCGGTATTTGCAATATGTCCGGGTTGAATACTCATAATGTTTGGTTATTTGTTCCTGGTTTTCAGTAAAAAGTATATCACGACGATATCAATGACAGCCAACAAGGCAAAGACAATGAATCCTTTGGCATAACCTACTTTTCCGTAAAGGTCGGCAATGGCCCCCATAACAGGTGGAATAGCGAACCCCCCAAAGGCTCCGAGGCCACCGACCCAGCCGGCAGCACCTCCTACAGACTTAGGGACGTAAATAGGAACCAGCTTAAAAACTGCGGCATTATTCACGCCCATTCCAAAAGCCAGAATAATAGCCGCTGTGATTCCCAAAATGACGGTATGGGTAAAGAAAAGAATGACTGCAGCAATCAGTACCAGTGACATTGACAACATTGCCACGCGTTCACCGCCCATCTTGTCGGCCAGCGAGCCTCCAGGAACACGGATACCGGAAGCAAGCAAGGAAAAAATGGCCGTGAAAACGCCCGCTTTTACTGGTGAGAAAGCCTGAAACTCGCTCCAGTAAGTAGGAAACCAGGCTGTTAACGCAATAAAGCCGCCGAATGTGGTGAAATATAACACCACCAGCGCCCAGGTATTTTTAATTCTTGCCGAATTCTTAAGACTGTCCATTACTCCGCCTGAAGGAAAAATTTCCTGTCCTTTTTCTTTGGAGTACTGTTTTGATTCTTCTATCGAATAACCGTTTTTGCGGTATTGAAAATAGTAGGCATTGTATCCGATTAGCCCGAAAATAATTGTGCCTATCAGAAGGAATAGAAACCATGCAAAGTAGGCCGATATGAACCCATAGTGTTCCAGGTAAACGGGAATTATGAGTGAAAACAAACCCGGGGCGAGATTTCCTAATCCTGCGTAGGTACCCAAGGCCATACCTTGTTTCTTTTGTGGAAACCAATATGAGGTTTGACCTATTCCTACCGAGAACGTGGCAATTCCACAGCCACTGAGAAAGCCAAAAAACAATACCAGCCCGTACGTGCCGTCCATACCTTCCGGGTAAGAGGTGTTGAGAAGTAAAGTGATTCCTCCAAGCCCGATGACGGAAAGCAACATCAGGATAAAAAATGGCTTTTTCCCTCCGGTGGTATCCACCCATGCTCCGAAAGGAATCCGGAGAAGTGATCCGGATAAAGAGGGGATGGCTACCAGCAATCCCAGCAATACCGGGGAAAGGTCCATGGCTTCCTTGAAGTGTGATGCAGTGGGGCCGTATAGTGAAACAGCCGCAAATCCGAAAAAGAAACCCAGTGTGGTTCCTGTAAGTCCTTGTTTTGGTGTGCCTTTTAGTTTGAGTTGTTCCATATTCTTATAATTAGGTACTAATATACTTAAATTAACTTCAAAAAAACAAGGGAAAACTTCTATTTAAAGTGTTTTTAAATAGCTGAATACTTTCCCTTTTAAAAAGTTCTAATTCCTAAAGTTTTGTGTTTCTTTTAGAATATTTAAATATCATTCGTTTTTAAGTCCATATTTTTGTAAATAGCTATCTGCCAATATTTAATCATTTCCGGTTTTGCCAAATAGCTTTCTAAGTGAAGCTTGTGCCCTGGTGTTTGTGGCCTTCCGGAAGGTTTGTCACGAAGGCACAAAGTAAAAATCTATTAATTATAATATTATTGAGATTCAACATTTTACAATGTCAAATTATAAGTGCGAAACTTAGTTTAATCCACCTTACCTGCCGGCATGATACTGTCCGGGTCGTGAGCGTGGCAGGGGGTTACGGCATAAAGCATTCCGCAACCCGGGCACTCGGTTTCGAAGGTAACCATCTCGAAACTTTCGCCGCATTCGCATTCTTTTTCTACCGGGACGGGGAGAAACTGCATGGCAAACCCCATCATCCTTACCTTTTGTAAAATCTGTTGTCCGTTTTCAAAACTTCCTGTGCATCCTTCGTGTGACATAACGTTGGTTGATTTGTTAATTAGTTAATTGGTTAATTTGTGTTTCTTAAATTTCAAAAATCAAATCCCAAATCGCAGGGAAAACCCAAAAATCAAATTTCAAATTCCAAGTAAAATTCAAATCCCAAATCCCAGGGAAAATCCAAAAATTGAATACCAAAAGACGAGGACTTTATATCTGTTTCTTTTTTTAGATATTGTCATTCAATTTATTTAGGTTTTGGTACATGTTGTTTGTGATTTGTTTGATATTTGTATTTTGACATTTGGTACTTGGAATTACCTGAGGCTTGTTAAAATCTCCCCATTCCTCAGTCTTTTCCGCATAAGCTGGACAGTTCGGTCCATTGCTTCCAGTTCAGTCAGGAAGCCTTTTTCTTCTTTGGAGGTTGGGATGATTTTGTCGATACCCCCGTTTTTGATGACAATCCTTTTGTCGCCCATCAACGCCAGAATCGGGTCGTGGGTGGCCATCAGGACGATTTTTTCCTCGCCGACCAGAAGTTCCAGCGCCCGCTGACGGTCGATGCCCGCATTTTCGATTTCGTCAATCAGGATAATGGGTGAGGAGCTGAGAATAGCTGTGTCGGCAATCATTAATGCACGCGATTGTCCCCCGCTCAATGAGGTTACCGGCGTTTCCGGATCGAAAGGCTCCCCGGCCAGCTTGTTGGCTTCGGTAATGATTTTTTCGATGATTTCCTTCTCATTCTCCACCATGCGGCTCTGGGCGTGTAGTTCGATGAATTCGTAGACCGAAAGGTCCATCACAAAATTCATGTTCTGCGATAGCTGGGCCACCAATTTGTCACTGGATGAAAACCGCCACTTTTTATCGGGGATATCATCGTTGATCAGGATTTTGCGGCTGGTGGGCGTATCTTTCTGTGCCACCCACTCGATGTCGCCCAAGAGCCGGCTTTTCCCGGAGCCCGTTGGTCCTACGATGCAGATGATTTCGCTTTTGCTGATTTTCAAGGCCTCAAAGTTTTCGGCTTCGCCTTTCTTGTCAGTTCCGGCTTCTATGGTCAGGCTTTCCACACCTTTGTCTTCTTCGGTGTCCAGGAAAGCCATCATCTGGTCGATGTATGAAAGCATCGCCGATACCAGTTTTTCCTGATCCATGGCAAAGTCTTCGCGGTCTTCCTCATCAACCGAAGCCATGTAGCTTTCGATAGTGTGTTCCCCGTTTTGTTTTACATCGATTTGGTGGTTCTCAAAGAAATCCGCCAAAAAGGGATATTCTTTGATAAGTGTGTTTATCTTTTTGGTGGCAATATTTTCGGTAGCTATCATTGTTCGTTAAGTTTAATTTTTCTGACATTTCCCATCTGGTATGATTCTCCGATGCGTGTTTCTCCCAGGCAATAGGAACAGAGGGCCGACGGCATGGGATACCGCAGTTTGCGTCCTTTGAGCGTTTCAAGCTGCTCATCTTCTTCATAAAGCACCGTGCTTAATTCGTAGGCGCCCTGACCGGTCAACCCGTTGACGTGCATGATGAAAGCTTTGGGATTAACCGT
Organism: Bacteroidales bacterium; assembly: GCA_021738485.1. Taxonomy (GTDB): domain Bacteria; phylum Bacteroidota; class Bacteroidia; order Bacteroidales; family JAIPAH01; genus JAIPAH01. The sequence continues at coordinate 16,860 of JAIPBX010000055.1, forward strand.
TTTGATGCGCGAGGCAAAAACTTCCCGTTCGGCCTGCGATACGATGTCACCTTTGGTGATGACGGCGATATCCGCCGATTTTAGCATCGGGCCGATTTTTTTCGGGGTGTTGATTCCGCTGAGGTTATCGATCACGCAGATGGCTTTTACATCCTTGATGTACGGACTACAGCGGTTGCAAAGCCCGGCGCTTTCGGTTATCAGAATGTCAAATTCATTTTGCAATCCCCATTGAACGACTTCCTCGATGTTGCTCACAAAATAGTGGTCGGGGCACAACGAGCCGGAAAGGCCTTTTTTGACGGCTACACCCAGCTTTTCGTAAAGCTTGTCGTCATCGGTGCTCAGGCAGTCGAATTTCACGACGCCCACACTGAGGTTACGTTCTTTCAGCGATTCGATGGTTTTTATGATGACGGCCGTTTTACCGGATGAAGGTGGGCCGGAGAATGTTACTAAGTTCATGATTCAACGGGGTTTAGGTTTACACTGTTATGAAACAGTTCTTCACAATATGTAATGAGTTTGGCAATATCGTTTTGATAGATGAAATCCCAGCCCAGCCACATAAATTTCTGGTCCGGGTTGAGTTGGTTATCTACTTTGGGGCTGACTGACGGGAAACGCCCGTTGTGTGAAAGGATTTCTCCAACTTCCTGCGAAAGAAAGAAATCGGCCACCGGCTTGAGCTTGTCGGCTTTCGATGCCTTGGTCAGCATAAAAATCGGGCTGATTATGGCGCCGTCTTGCGGCCATACGGCCTGCATCGGACTGCCTTCTTTCACCGTTTTGGTGAAAAAGTACGGCATGATGGTTACTGCCGGGCGCTGCATTTTTTTAACATTCGAGCGTACCATCTCGGAGGGGTGCATGCTGCGAAGCAAGGTTCGGCCAAGTTTCTGAACAGCCTCTTCTCCGTATTGACGATAGAGCGTAAGAAGGATGGCATTGAAAAGGTCGAAGTCACCGATGGGAAGACTGACGCTGTTTTCAAACTCGGGTTTGAGCAGGTCGGCCCACGATTTCGGCGCTTCGCGGTCGCCCAATTCCCGCTGGTTGACCAAAAATACCGCCGGAACGGTGGCAATCATCGAGTAGTGGGCTTTCGGGTCTTTCAGGTCGATGGTTTCGTTGTCGAAATCCTTGTTCAGCTTCTCCAGGCCTGACAGGTCCTTGAAGACGTCCTTCTCCTTAAATCGCCCCATGAGGTTTTCATCAAAAAACAGGTCGAAACCGGCGGAGATAAAAAGATCATCCAGCTTTTCCGGGTCATCACTCTTCTGCAAATCCTCCTTGAGCCAATCGAGGCCCATGGAAGCGGCTTTCAGATCATAATCAATTTTAAGTCCGGATGATTGCTGATAGTCAGCGATAAACCGGTCCAATGATTCGTTTAATGGCATGCGCACAGGGCAGGGGAGAAGTCCGCTGATAGTGAGATCGGCTTTTGTTTTGCCGGTTTCCTCCTCATTCAAAGCCGCATCCTCATTAGCCCTGCTTTGGGCAATGGCTTCTTCCAGCATATTCACAAATGAATCCTTGTTTAGCTGTTTTAATGTTAAGGCCATTTCCAGCGAAAGAGCTTTCCCAAACTCTTCCCGCTTAGCCCGGTCACTCATTTGCGGAAACCCATTCTCCGAAAAGATTTGGATGGTTTCCGGATATTTCTCCGTAATCGCTAACAGTGTGTCTTTTATGTCGATGTATTGACTCATATTTTAACAGTTTTAAATAAATAGGTAAAAGAATACCTAAATGCAAATATAAAAGTTTTTTAGAATTCAAAACTGGATTAGGATAAATTTTTCAGCTAAATTTGGACAGGAATTAACACTGGATAATTATGAATCAACCTTACGATGTTTTCAACGAGATAACGGCTGTAGGTACCTACAGTAAAGCCTGGGAAATATTAAAGAGATTTTTCCCCGATTTGCTATTCATTGTGATTCTGATGGTTATTTTTCAATTGCCTACGGCTGCCACCAATGAGGATAATGTAGGCTATGGAATTTTCACGTTTTTTTACTGGCTACTAATTATGGGGCCTGTCAATTATGGGCTGGCCTATGGCTCATTGCAGGTAGTGCGGAAGAATCGCTTCAAAATCGAACCGGCGTTTAATGCCGTGAAAAACAATTATCCCAATATTATTCTGGCCAATCTTCTTCAGTCAATAATTATCGGAATCGGAATTGTTTTATTGCTGGTACCGGGCATTATTTTTGCCATTCGTCTGGCCTTTGTTCCTTACCTGGTTACCGAAAAATCGATGGAGGCTACTGAAGCCATAAAGACTTCCTGGCAAATGACTTCACCGTATGCATGGCGGATTTTTTTTATGGGCTTACTGGCCATTCCCATTTTTATTGCCGGCCTGATTTTATTAGGAGTAGGCGTAATTGTATCGCTGATGTGGATAGGCGCGGCATTTGCTATGCTGTATCATTGGGTTGACAGGGAAAACACCGGTGAAGTTCTCCAATAGCGGATCACTGGCTGTTATCCTGTTTTGTGATGGTTTTTACCCATAGAAGAATTCTGAAGTATTGATGGATTTTGTAGACAAGTGGGTTCCGGGTTGCAAAGAATTATTCCATTTTGAAATAAGAATCATCACTACAATAACATAAAAAAACCCGGCTTGGGTTATCCGGGTTCAGGGTGAATAGTGGGATTCGAACCCACGCCCTCTGGAACCACAATCCAGCGCTCTAACCAACTGAGCTATATTCACCGTCTCAAAAAGCGGTTGCAAATATACAACATTAATTTTTTCTTCAAAACCACCGAATTTGATTTTAGCCGATTTTAAAAATATTTTCCAATAATGATCCTATAAAAGGCTATTTTCCTGTGCTTACACCATATTCCTGTCCGCGGCAACCTTCGGTACGCCCTCTGCCACATTTGCCTTTCAGGAAATTGAATTTAACACTGACATAAAAATCCATGCCATTCATTTCGGTTGCACCCAGGTAATGACCAATATTGGAAGTACCGACAGTAAGGAAATAAACACGGGCGGAGAGCCCAACCCTTGGTTGACGGAAATTATATAACGAGACCGGCAGGTTGACACCAAAATAATCGGTTTGATAGCGGGGCGTAACAGCGAAATTATGAGGTCGGTTATAGCCATTTGCCCCTGAATTCAACCCATAAATCAGTGATGAATTTACATACCAATTATCCCGGAAATGGTAATCGAACTGAGCACTTAAGGCCGAGGGAAGAGCCAGGGTGAATTCTTCTTCCCCGGTATTGGAGGCCTGTGGATCATCAAAAAACTGTTTACTTACCTCCTCCATGACCTGGTTCGTATTTTCAAAATTAAAATCCTGCAGGTTTTCCCATAAAACCGAAGCATTCTCGTACCGGTGAACCTGCACATTGCGGTTAAAATTTACATAACCCACATCCAATAGGGAAACCCCTATACGGTAGTCATAGTCATAGACTCGCTGGCGGCATAGCCGGTTGAAACGATCATATCGCCGTTGAATACTTTTCGTTTTCGTATAAACCAATCCCAAATCGAACCCCAACCCATGTCCTTTAAAAAGCCCTTCATTGTCGGGGAAATTATTATTATCATAATTAACCGGGAGAGCCATCCGCACTTGTCCGTTCATGTCAAAAACACGAAGTGTCTCATTGTTCGGCAGAAGATAATCGACGTTATCGGTGTAGAATTTCATTCCCGAATGGGGCTTGAGGTATTTGAAGGTCATACCCACATCCAGCTTATCAAAATTCCGGGCGAAAATAATATTGCTGTAGGTCACGCCAACTTCCGCCATATTTAACACTTCCAGATGCATATCAACCTCATTGATAAAATTGACATTGAACAGCGGATCGTAGTCAAAATCTTCATAACCCAATTTGGCTACCTCATAGGGGACCCCTTTTGAGCGTATCATACTTCTTGCCGAAGAGTAAAAACCAAAAGCATGACGCCCATAGGCAACCATGGCAGATGGGCCTAATGCGCGCAGGTTAATATAACCGTCTTTCAAGTCTTTGTTATACCATTCATCCAAATACCTTTTATTACCATGTTCATCATTAAAAGTAGGAAATGTAGGATTCTCCTTTAAGAAGGTCGTTGGGGAATAATTTTCTTTCGGTAGGTAAACATAGTTGTTGTTGACAAAAATACCGCTACCGGCAATATTTACATCGAGATAATAGCGCGAATTACTAATAGAGGCCGGATTGAGATGAACCCCGTTAATCCCTGCATAATCACCAAGTTTTAAACCAAGCCTGTCCTGGGCCTGGAGTAAGAAAGGAATCACGAGGATAATAAACAAAATATTGCCTTTTTTCATAAACTATCTTACTTCTTACTCCCCAAATAATTATAGTTGCATAACGGAAAACCCCTGCAAATGTTGTGGAATTCTAGTGAATGACAAGCAAAGACCATAAAGAGTTTATTATTAACTCAAGTTTCGCACTTGATTAAACCCTTGAAAATTAACAAAAAAATGTGAAAAAAAGTAGCATGATGTTTAGGTTAATATACTGAAATGTAGTATATTAACAAAGTTTCCAAACACTATACACCATGCTA